>CAYPPP010000009.1:0-20649 GCA_964412645.1 uncultured Candidatus Saccharibacteria bacterium | reverse complement strand
CTCTTTAAACCCTTATTTATGGGGTTTTTGTTATGATTAAAAACTAATAATAGAGGTTTTTACTTGACTTTGAGTATGGTTTATGATAAGATGAGAATGAAATAAGCGAAGCTTGACGGAAGAATTAAAAGGAGGTAGAAATGACGGAAGCAAGAAAGTTGGTTGGATTGAGTATCATTGGTAATGCGGTGCATGACGCTACTAAACGGGAGGAATCTTCAATCGTTGTCGCTGAAAGTGTGGAGGCATTAGGAATGCCACTGAACCATTTTTGTGCTGGCAACTATCCTAACGTTCCCAATCAACCTGGCGACGATTTGATCGATGTTGTAATCGGTGACCCCTGGCTTCTTAAAGGGGTTAAGGTGGTTGCTAGATGGAGCAAAAACTCTCCTGAGGTTCCGGACGATGTGCGCTTGGCGCTATATCCCTACGAAGATGATGAGGAAGAAGAGGGAACCAACGAGATTATCCTTTTCGAAACCAAGGATGGAAGTCTTGTTTATGTAGAGGCGTTCTTTGCCACCCTCCTTGAAAGTGTCATTCACAGGATCAATCCAGAACTTCTTGCAGAAGCCTAAAAGGCTAACACGAGACGAAGCCCCAGAAGGATTGGGGCTTCTTTTTTTTACGCATTAAACACATAAAAAGTCCTAGCCTTGTCGCATAACCCACCCAACTATCTGAAAGCCACGCATGACGTGGCTTTTGTTATACCCCTTTTGTGGTGAGTCGAAACTGCTTGACAAAATATGGGGAATGATATAGGATATTGGTGATTCCGAACAAAGTGTTCGGTTCCAAACAACAATTTAGGGGAGGAGCTATGGAAACAATTTTAGACAGAGATGGTATGAGAAAAATCTTAGGGCTGGCTTGCGAGTTCTCCTGCGAGGCAGAGGTGCTTTTGCCAAACGAGATAATCAAGCCATTAGGGTATAATCCGAACAAAAGGCAAAACGAGACGAATGATGAACAAATAAAAAGAATTCTTGTTGAGCCTACCGCGAGGGTAAAATTGCTATCACTCAATGATAATGACGAAATAGAAGTAGAAATTAAGACTTCATGCTTCTTAGTTCCAGGAGAAAAATGTATCATACCCATTGCCAATGTGATGGATATTGTGATTTGGCATCGTTAGAAGCTTATACAATACAGACCGAGGTAGCCTCGGTCTTTTTTTTATACATTAACAACAAAATGGGTCCTAACCTTGTCGCATAGCCCACCCTGCTGAAAATGAAAACGGGAAAGCCTCAACTGGTGGGGCTTTTTTGGTTCCAACCTTGACTTATGTGTATCTTTCTGATAGGATATAGAAACGAAACAGGAGGCAGGAATGAATGAAGAAAGAAAATTGGTAGGATTGAAGTGGCGCGGAGACGTTGTGCGGGCTGCTACTAGTACAAGAGGAAAACTAGCTATCATTGTTGAGAACGAAAGTGTGCTGGGGATACGATTGAACCATTTCTGCACCAGCAGGCTTCCTAACGTTCCTAATAAACCTAGCGATGACCTGATTGATGTCGTTATCGGAGATCCCTATCTTCTCAAGAAGGTTAAGGTAGTTGCTAGAGGACTAATTGCTGATGTCGACATGCCAGATGACGTACGTAAGGCGTTCTGGTACAAAAAGGCTGACTTAGAGATTTTTCAGTATGTCATTGTCTTCGAGACTGAAAACGGAAGCCTTGTTTATGCAAATGCTACCCTTACTACTCTCCTCAAGGAAGCCAGATGTCTCATCAACAAAGAGTTTCTCATAGATGTTTAAAGGCACTGAGAGACGAAGCCCCAGAAGGATTGGGGCTTCTTTTTTTTACGCATTAAACACATAAAAAGTCCTAGCCTTGTCGCATAACCCACCCAACTATCTGAAAGCCACGCATGACGTGGCTTTTGTTGTACCCCTTTTGTGGTGAGTCGAACTTGCTTGACAAAATATGGGGAATGATATAGAATGTAGACAGTTCTAAGTAAAGTATTCGGCGTGTTCGGTTTCAAAACAAAATTTCAAAGGAGGACAAAATGAATAAGGGCAGAAAGGTTTTCAATGGAGCTTTAGTTCTCATGTTAGTTGATGTCTTAAGCCAAAAAAAAGTTATTCGAGTCCTAAGATTCATCATCAAGGAAGCTCCTTCTCAAGAAAATAAACGGGTAACAGCGTTTATGATAGACCAAGCATTTCCTGAAGAAGAAAAAACAAAAAATGGAAATAAGATGACCGAATTATTGCAGGAAACAGGAATTATAGAAAAACAAAGTAGGCTTAGTCAACCTCAATACGATCGAGAAAATATGTTTTTTCGGGTTACAGCCCTCTATCGAATACTTCCCAAAGAATTGCGCCAGTTAATTGAAGACGAGAAATCTCAGATTCTCACAAAAAAGGAAATCGAAGATATGCTTAAATAGATATTTCAAAAAAAACAAAGAGACCAAATAATATTGCCCCTAACAGAATGTTACGGGGCTTTTTTTTACTCAAGTTTTATATTTGTGAAAACAAAAACGTTCTACCACCCTCTCACAATTCCAAAATCTGGCCAACCAGCACCGTTTTCAAAGAAATTTTGCATAATTAATCTCACCAAAGAGGTTCGAACCCGTTCCTGTTGGTCACCTTTTTTCAAAAGCCCCATAAATAGGGGTTTTTGTCGTGTGTGGTATTGACTTAATTATAAATTATGACAGAATAGAATAAACTAGGAATATAGAAAAGGAGGTTATGGTGAATAGAGGATTGATTCTAGTTGTTTACATTATTGGGCTTCTGTTGAGAATACCTTTCTTGACTTCACTTTTCTCGGGCTCTTTAGTGGAGCCACTCGCTATTGGCATGTGGCTGTTGGGAGTTGTGGTGACGTGGACTATTTTCATCTTTGTCCTAAAAAAAAGCCGAAAAAAGACCAGTTAGTATTGTCCCGTAATGTAGTGTTGCGGGGCTTTTTTTTATCCAAAACTTTTTTGTAATTCATTAATTTCTTTTATTAAGTAATACCAAGTATTGACAAATAGATTGGTTTTGTTAGGATAGAGTCAGCCAAGAACGGGAAGGCAACAATTTACGATAGGCGAGCCAGTAGCCCGTAGGCAACAAAACACCCTAGGCGAGCCAGTGGAAAAGAGGCAACAAAAATCGGAAGGCATAAGCTCTCTAAGACACTATCAAGGATAGTTATTAGAGGGCTTTTTTTATAAACCTTAAGCAGTAGTAGAAATAACTTGACAAAATACAAATAATGATATAAAATGTCAGTAACCCTAAAGGAGGTTGAGATGCTTATTATTCGAGGACGTGTTTTTGATAAGGACAATCCAACAGTTAAAATTCTTGATAGTGATTCATCGGAAGAAGAAGTAACGGTATTTAAAGAAGCTTGGACAAGATACTTCAAGGGGCTGATGCTTCTTGAGTTTTGTGATGACGCAACTGGTATGTTGACAATAAAAATCCTCCGAGAAAGATTTGGTATTGATGTTTGTAACTACAACCTGGTTATGCGAGTTGACAAACAAATTCCGAAGAACAATGCCCCCTTGCAAAATACTTTGTATTTATTTATGCAACTTATTAGTCTCCTAGAACCACCGGTAAATCAAAATCAATATGACTACACTTTAGAACGGTGGGACAAGGGCAAGATTGTCATTCGTTGGGTTGAGACGTAGAAGAAATCAAGGAGAGCACCAGTCATGATAAGGATGCAGTGAAGTAGCTGCATCCCTTTTTTTTATCCAAAACTTTTTTGTAATTTTTGAATCTCTTTCAAGTTCTTGATTAACTTACTAAATTCATCATATTTCTCTAGTAAAGTTATAATAGTATTATGTCCCTGATCCTTCCCTCAAAGTCTCTATTTACAAGGATTCTATTAGATATTGACTTAAATTTTTATTGTAGTAAAATATATTCAATAAAAATTATGAAAAAAATTTTATCATCAAAACTTAAGAATTTTCAGTTTCCCGTTATTGTTGAAAAAGATGAAGACGATTTTTATGTTGTTGAATGTCCTTTGTTTAAGGGTTGCTACACACAGGGAAAATCATTAGATAAAGCACTAAAAGATATTCGTGAGGTTATTCAACTTTGCTTAGAAGAAAAAGAGAATCAAGAAATTATTGCCTCTTATCATCCCAAAGAATTAAGTTTACATGCTATTAGTTTGAATCGTGCCTAAATTACCCTTAATTTCAGGTAGAAAGATCATTAAGATTTTTCAAGAGATTGGCTACCAAATTGCTCGGCAAAAAGGTAGTCATATTCGTTTACATCATAAAGAAAGAAACTCAATTACAATTCCTGATTATAAAACAATAAGCAGAGGACTGTTGAGAAAAATATTAAGAGATGCTCAACTAACAAGGAAAAGATTTTTTCAATTATTGAAAAAGAAATAAAAAAAACGGAACCGTCCGAAGATGCTCCAAAATGTTATTACATTTTCGTTTTAGCAAAGAATAAAAGTTTGTCAAGTCCTAATTGTGGATGTTCTTGTTCTTCCAAGGATAGCCTCATAAATAGGGCTTTTTTTTATCCAAAATTTTTTTGTAGCTCATTAATTTCTTTTATTAAGTAATACCAAGTATTGACAAATAGATTGGTTTTGTTAAAATAAAGTCAGCCAAGAACGGGAAGGCAACAATTTACGATAGGCGAGCCAATTGAAAAAAGGCAACAACGCGACGTAGGCGAGCCAAAAGAACTAAGGCAACAATTCACACAAGGCGAGCCAATCGGTCCAAGGCAACAACAATGGTCAGGCGAGCCAATAAATGATAGGCAACAAATTTTCATAGGCGAGCCAGTAGCCCGTAGGCAACAAAACACCCTAGGCGAGCCAGTGGGAAAGAGGCAACACAAGTCGGAAGGCATAAGCTCTCTAAGACACTATCAAGGATAGTTATTAGAGGGCTTTTTTAATAAACCTTAAGCAGTAGTAGAAATAACTTGACAAAATATGGGTAATGATATAGGATATTGGTAGTTCTAAAGGAGGAAAAAATGGTCTCAAGACTAACAGCTTACGCTATTGCTAACAATCCAAACATAGTTATCGTTTCAGGAGGCCCCGATAAGAACGGTAAATTTGCTGGGCAGATTACTCTGGGCCTAGAAGATTACTACAGGCCCCTTCTAAGTACCCAACCGACTTACAGTAGCTCTGAAGCAGCAGAAAATGCAATGAAGGAGCTTGTGGTACGAATTAAGGAATTTGTTACGAAAGACATAACTAATCCCAATAACCCAATCAAAAAGTTTATGGAAAGTCCCGAGGGAGAGATTTTTCAAAGTATTATTTCTATAGCGAAAGAAAACAGACCAGAGAGCTGAAGTTAGCTCTCTTTTTTTATACATTCAACACAAAATGGGTCCTCCTCCTACGCTCTTTGAACTACGGACGGACAAAGCGATTATGTCGCATAGCCCACCCTACTACTGCAAAGCCACGGATGACGTGGCTTTTGTTATGTCCCTTTTGTAGTGGCTTGAACTTGCTTGACAAAACATAGGAAATGATATAGGATATTGGTAGTTCTAAAACCTAAAAGGAGGAAGGAAATGAATCTGATTCTGTTTGTTGCGCTGTGTGTTGTGGGTAGCCTAGCCTATCTTGGTCTTGGAGCATTAGTAGCGGATGCCCTGAAAAAGATAAACGTGACTGAAGTTTTTGAGGGAGATAGTATCTACAATGAAAAGAAAAGGTGGGTCATTATTCTCTTTTGGCCCCTTCATGTATTAGCAGGTATAATGTTAATCGGATTAATCCTAATAGCCGTAGCGATGGTTGTAGGATTGATACTTGCGATTATAGGAACTATTATCGGCCTCATCCTGCTTATTATCGCTCTTATTTTGGCTTTTATTGGAGCTGTTATTGGAGGAGTAATAGGTCTGGCCTTAGGGTTAGCTATAGTACTGTGCTTTATATTCTTAATCTTTTCGCCGCTTACAGGTGTCGATGCTATTGGTTCAATTTTCAAAGCGACTTTCCTCAAAAGGCGGACAGCTCAAGCGCCGTTCGAAGAGGGCGGTCATAAAGAATAAGATTTCGTAAAAGGGTATCAATGTGATACCCTTTTTCTTTTAACACCAGAACTCACCAATTCCTCACAATCCCAAAATTTGAACAACCACACCGTTCTCAAAGAACTTTTGTATAATTAATCTTACCAAAGAGGTTCTCCTCCTTCGCTAAAGCTATGGACGGACAAGGAAACCTATTCCCGTTGGTCACCCAACTATCTGAAAGCCACGGATGACATGGCTTTTGTTATACCCCTTTTGCGCTAGATTGAAATCGCTTGACAAAACATATACTATGATGTAAGATATTGATAGTTCCAATAAAAAAGGGAGGCAAAAAATGAGAGAGCTTATCGTAGTTACACTTGTTGTTCTTCTGTTAGTAGGTGTCTTTTTTACAGGGTCTTTCTGGCAAAGACACATTTTTACTTCAGACAGAGAGGCGCTCGCATATTATCGTGAAAACCATTTAAGCAAGCAAGGGTACATTAAAGGTTTCGGAAATTACCACATCCGTTCTTTCGATGGTGGTGAAAATTGGGTGGCTGTCAGATATACTGATGATTGGAAGATTGAAATCCTGGGGCCGGTGGAAGAAATCCATCCAGGACTTTTAGGTGCAATCCAGGGCCTAGGCAATCTTTTCGCCTATGTGGGCAAAAACGGGACTATTAACTTTGAGCAAGATAGAAGGGACAAAGATATACGGATGCTCGAAGAAGCAGGCTTTGAAATCAAAGTCCAAACAAGTCAGCCATAACTACAAAAAGGAAGTAGCGATGACTACAAAGGCAGTTTATGTTCTAGAGTCAAGGTGGTCGTGGGACAATACCAACACTGAGTTTGCAACGATTGTTGTCGAAGAGCCAAACAGAGGATTTGAGGATCTGTTTGATTCAAAACGAAAAGATATTTTGATAGGTCGGCTTCTGAGAATAGCTGGAGCGCAAAATAGTTGCCCTCAGTCTAGTGAAGTTCATTTGATGGCACTATATCGAGTTGAGTGGGCACGCAGTGATCTTAAGTGGCTGAGGATTTTCAAAGATAACAGTAGTCGTTTATTAATAACGATGGAACTTGTTCCGGTGTGTAGTTTTGATTCTGAGAACAAACCCATACCGTTTGAAGAAAAGGACTAAAAGAACAAGAAACGGTTACAAAGAGAATATGACCTGTCTACGGACGGGTCTTTTTTTATACATTAACAACATAGTAAATCCTCCTCCTAGGCTCTTTGAGTACGGACGGACAAAGCGATTATGTCGCATAGCCCACCCTACTACTGCAAAGCCACGGATGACGTGGCTTTTGTAATATCCATTTTGTAGTGGGTCGAACCTGATTGACAAAGTATGAGCAATGATATAGGATAATAATGAAATTAGTACTTTAAAAAGGAGGATAGCATGAGCGGAAAAGGCAGAACACAACCCTTGAAGGATTTCCTTAGATTGGATGGGTATGAGGTCAAATACGGGTTTTCAGATATCGTAGAAATACAGTTAGAGAGTGATTATAACATTCCGAGATATCTTATAGTTGAAGGAACAAAAGAAGAAGAAGACAAAGAGGCGATATGGTCTTCTTTAATCTATAATTCTCATTATGCAGATTATTTTTTCTCTCAGTATGATGAGGCGGAATTGACAAATGAAAGAGTTTCTGAAATCAGAAGAGAGCTTAAAGAAAGGCTAGAAAACGCAAGCCTTGAATCACTTATGGAAATTGCCAAGATAATAACAGAAAAAGTAAGAAAGGATAATCCTCAAGAGTTCTATTCAACTGGAGTTAGGATGTACTATTGTATGATGAAGAGACTAGAACAAGCAAGCGATGAAATGGATTTACTTTCAAGAAAACTGAGACCTATTCTTGTTGCCAATAGTGATTTGCTAAGCATAAAAGAAATCAAGGCCTTGGCCGGCGAAGAAGTTATATCTTCTTTGGTTAATGTTTCTATACTTACCTCAATAAGCCTTTCGGGGAAGGAGCTCACCACTACCGAGCTTGATGAACTTCATGTCAAATATAACGAGCTGGATAGCGAGAGAAAAAGACTTCATGAACTGATTCTAGATTACGGAAAAATACACTTCCAAAAAGATTATTTGGAGGTGTTCATGGACATTATGAGCCATGAGTCACTCTCATCACAAACAGGACGCTTATTCTTCTTTTCTCCGCCCAAAAAAAGAAAATACCTTGTTTTGTCTATAGGCTTACTAGACATAGACCTTAGTTACCCTGAAATCAGACAAGAATATGGTGATGAATCTAATGAGAACAGATATGAATCTACGAAAAGACTAGTTGAAGGAAGATATAAAGCCTTACAAAACGCTAGAGAAAGCGAAAGCGAGTGGAAAAGGCCAAGGTATAGGAGTTATATTGCCAGAGAAAGAACTGAAGAGGAAGACGAAAAGTTCATTGCCAAGATTAGGGATAAATATGAGAAATATGTAAGCTTCACAGGTGACTATTTTATCAAAACGATTCATGGTCGGACAATGTTTAGCAAACTAGTTGAGTTTAATATTGACAAAATGAGGGAAAACGAGAAACTCCCTGACAATAAACTTGAGGAGATTGCAAACTACATTAAGTCATTAGTTCCTAAAGATGTTGATGTAAATATATAGCGCTTTGACTATAGTGATAGGCAGAGCGTTTTTATTTGAAAAAATATTCTACCACTCTCTCACAATCCCAAAATCTGAACAACCAGTGCCATATTTAAAGAAGTTTTGAATTATTAATCTCACTAAATAGGTTCTCCTCCTAGGCTCTTTGAGTACGGACGGACAAGGGAACCCGTTCCCGTTGGTCACCCTTTTCTCAAAGCCCTTATTCATAGAGCCCTCTTTCGTTAAAACTCCAGACGGGTAAACTTTTGTTATACCTCTTTTGTAATAGTTCGAACTTGCTTGACAAAATATGAGGAATGATATAGGATATTGGTAGTTCTAAAGGAGGAAAAATGTTAGGATATATAGCAATAGCCCTGTTTGTTCTTTCAGGCGTGACACTTTTTTTCGGTAGAAGAAAAATGGTCTTAGCTGTTTATCGCAAATCCCCGGATGGATATTTTTATAATTATAAAATAGGACGGGCTTGTATCGGTCTAGGAAAAGGCGCAATATTTACCGTAAAACGTGTCTCATATTTTGAGCCTCTCTCAAATTCTATCTTTAAACTTGAACAATTGGCGTGCCAAAAATGTTACAAATTTGGTATTTATCCTTTTAAAGTAGAAGGACTATAAATTAGGGTAAAAAGGAGGTAGAAATGACAAAATATGGAACTAAACTGCGTCATTCAGCAGGCGGACTTCTTACGTTTTTGAATCAAAGACCAGATTTGGTAAATGAACTTGAATTACCTTTCAACGCTTCGGACTTAATTGACCACCTTGTCGGTCTTGGCATTAAAGAAGAAAAAATAGTTTGCGATACCGAGCATCCCTATGTTGCAAGAATTGCTCTCAAAAACGTCCTGTGCTATGCCGCGCCCATCTTTAGTCGCTTTAATAGAAATAAAAGATTTGGCAGAAAGCCCATTAGTAAACTTATGAGAAGGCTTGTTGTTGAATCAAGAAAACATCCCGACCCATGGGTACATGGTTCACGTTTAATTGTCGTGTAATGTTCAATATCGATGTCCAAGTGAGAACTTGGACATTTTTTTATTCACCATAAATATAATAAATTTCAACCAAATAAGGTACTATCAATTCCTTGCTATCTCAAAATATAGCAAATTCACTCCATTTTTAAAGAAGTTTTGGATAACTAATTTAACCAAATAGGTCCTCCTCTTACGCTCTTTGAGTATGGACGGACAAGGGAACCCGCTTCCGTTGGTCACCCTTCTTCTAATCCTCTATTTATAAGGTTTTTATTGTGCGAAGTATTGACTTAGGGTGTATTCTGTGATAAAATGTATTTAGGTAAAAAAGGGAGGTATTGAGATGGAGAATTTGGCAGGCAATAGTGGTTGTGACCTAATTATTCGAGAAGAGTTAACTCAGGCAAGCATCATCGTCTCATCTCTTGAGGATTCAGGCGAAGTGCCAGCATCAATCATGGGTATACTCAGAAAAAATGGAACAACAATTTTCACTTTCGTGCGAGCCTGGTATTACTGGAAGATTGAAGGGTCCGTTCCGTTGGAAGTCGCCAAGATTATATACGCAAATCCAATTGGAGAAAAGGATGTGCGTGTCGCTGGTCATTGTGGATGCCCGCCTCCAGAAGAATGGGCCTTCCCAAAAAAGGAAGTCCTTCTTGACTTGGGCGTCTATAAGGCACCGAGCGAAAAATATCCTCTTGGTCAGAGCCCAACGAATAGTGAGCTAGCAAAGATGTGTAACAGTGGTGAGATTAATGAGCCACGATTTGTAGAGATTTATCATATCGATAGCCAAGAGGGGCTCAATCTTTTTGTAAAGACAATGAGAGAGCATGGATTGGTGGATTGACATTGTGTTACCAAAACAAAGTATGGGCAGACAGAAATGTCTGCTCTTTTTTTATCCAAAACTTTTGTATATATTTTATATCTCTTGATGTACTTATTGAATTTGCAAAAAAAAGTAATTCCCAAATTTTTTATTGATGTCTATTTTATAATTTACAGTTTTTTTGAGCATATAATCATGTTATAATTAAAAACATGAAAAAAAGAAATAAAACTAATAAATGGCAAAAGAGGTCAAGTAGAGGAAATAATATTGCCTATATTGATGGAGCTAATTTAGACAAAGCCGTTAAAAAGCAGCTAAAATGGAGATTGGATTATAAAAAATTAAGAGTCTGGTTGCTTGAAAAATATGGCGTTAAAAGGGCATATATTTTTATAGGATTAATTCCTAAAAATAAAAATCTTTATACATACTTACAAGAGTGTGGATTTACTTTGATTTTTAAGGAAGTAATTTATGATGGTTCCGGCAAGGCAAAAGGAAATTGTGACGCCGATCTTGTTTTGCAAGTAACTCGCGATGCTTTTGAAAATAATTTTAAAAAGGCCGTTATTATTGCCAGTGACGGTGATTATGCGAGCTTAGTTAAGTTTTTAATAGAAAAAGAAAACAAACTTTTAGTTGTATTATCACCAAGTATTCAAAAAAGATGTTCAATTCTTTTGAAGAGAACGGACGCTAAAATTGCTTATATCAATGATCAGAAATCGATTCTATGTATTAAAAAAAAAGAAAAAGCCCCCGATAAGGACAAAACCTTATAGGGGTCTTCTTCGTAGTGATTAATTGCATTATAGCAGATAGAGATTCTCTGTCAATTAGTTTATCCACAAATTAAATTGTGCTATTTTTTTTATAATAAATTTTACATAAAAAGTCGTACAAATTGTCTATTTATCTAAAACTATATTTATTGTAGTTTTTATAGTGTTAGCATTGACAAGGTTCATAAGATGTTATAAACTATTATTAGTACAAAGGAGGATATATGCCAAGCCTTATTGAGGATTGGAGGCAAAAGACTAGAATAGCTAATCGTTCTACTAGCCCTTGTCTTGCTTCATTAGAAGTACTTGTTTCTAAGGATAAGAAAACTTTTGGAGAAAGGCTAAGCATTGCTATGGATGGGTTCTTTGATAACACAAACGAGGGTCAAGAGGGAAGAATAAAGCCCAGTTGAAAATGCTGGGCTTTTTTATTATAGCTATAATAAAATAAGACGCGCTACTTGATTTAATTATTTATATCTAAATTTCTCTGTTTATAGTTCTTATAACGATAAAACCCGAAGAAAGGAAACTTTATTGACAAAATATGGGTAATGATATAGAATACGAGTAGTTCTAAAACAAAAGGAGGAATAAATGGAGTTAATCGACAAAATCAAGTCGGAACTAGATGGAAAAGAAGACGTTGTAAAACGAATGGTACTCAATGGCCTTATTAAATTCATCGACATATGTAAACAGCCCAACTTTTTGAAAATGGTTATAGTGGATTTTAATCTACCGAAAAATCTTCCTGGGCTTGGAGAAGAAGAAACGCTTATCTTGAAAATGGAAATGAATAATGTTGCATCCACTTTTTCGTATCTTAGTGATGAAGAGGCTCAAGAGCTTAAGAATTCTCTTGAAGAAGAACGCAAGAAATATAGTCCAGAAGAGAGCGAATCTCTTGAAGCGTTTATGCGTGAAGCTCTTGTTGGCAAGATAAAGCCTTCTTCTGAATCTCCGCTTGACGGTACACTGGCTGGAGCTTATTTTGCAATAGCTCAGGGATTTGGCGATGAACGATTTAATTTTGTTCTGGTTGAGCCAGTGAATAGTGAAGAAATTAAGGAAGAAATTTATAGAATTATCACACAATATTACCGACAGAAAGGAATGGAAAGAATTTGGAAAAGTGACGTTTTGCCAGGAGTAACCATCTGGGCTAGTGCTGAATTGAATCGAAAAGGAAGACGACAATATGCTTATTGTACCGTTGCCAACAGTCACATATTAGTCACTGAAAAAGGTTTTGATTGGTAAACAACTTCCAGCCAATCCGTAGAAAGGATTAGGCTGGTTTTTTATACATTAAAAACAAAAACTACGGATTATATATCACTAATTTCTTATAATCCTAAAAAATAAAAAGAGAGAATTCGCTTGACAAAATATATATTGCAGTGTAGGATGTTGGTAGTTCCAAACAAAAAAAGGAGGAAAAATGAAACAAGTATTAGAAAATCCAAACGAAGTCCTGAAAGACGAACTGGTCTTTGAGGTTTTTCATAGAATTGTACAAAGTTTTGAGACAGGAGAGAAAGTCACTCAACTTAGCGTTGATTTTTGGTTTCCTGATATAGAACCTACGAAAAATGGAAATAATATCGTTGAAAAATTAGAAGAAGTTGGTTTAATTAAGAGAATAGTTCGTTTATCAGAAATTAAGGACAAAGATCCGATGGATCCTTCAGTAAGAATGTCCTATGAGATTCTTCTTGATTGGCCTATGATCGGAAGTCTTAATCAAGAATGGCGGGACGAACTAAAACAACGTCTTTGTTTTATTCCCGAAAAACTTGGCCTTGTGTTATCAGAAATTATCAAGGATGTGTGTAATAAATTCTATGCAGATGGGCACAATGCAAGTCAGCTAAACTCTCAAACTTTTCAAGATGCACTTTTTGGGGCGATTATGTCGTGTTCTGTAACGCAAGAGTAAAAAAAACGATAAAAAAGGGAGGAGGTGATATTAGAAAACAACAGTAGAGTGGGGTTAAAAAGGCTAAGAACCTGAGGCTGAGAAAACAAACTCACTTCAGGAGGTTTCAATGAATAATCCTTTTGGTTGGATTGGAGTTACTGTAGCGATTCTTGCTGCATCCGTGGTTGTTGTTTTGGGACTGTGTTGTTATCAGCCCATTCCATTAATTTCATCACCGATTAACGCTCCTTCAACAGCTGTTCTCAGTTATCAAGACTCATGCGTTGTAAGCATAACACACCCAGAACTTGAAATTAGGCTTGCAGATATTGTGCGAGCTGGCAATGGATGTAATTGTCAATACTGGTTTTCAGTCAAAAACAAAACAGCTAACATTGGCACGAAAGCTTATAGGGTAGTTATTCAGCCAATTTTACAAGAAAATGCGTCTTGGAATGACGATAGCGCTGAAATGCGTCATATCTACGGCAAAGACGCTATTTCTCAGATAAACTATCCCAATCTTCAAAACGAAGTTCGTTTTAGTGTTAGTGGTTCTTGTCCTGATTGTTTCTCATATCAGGCGGGACCCTACAGCTATAACGGAAAACTAATTTTTCTGATGAGCTATATTGATTGTAGCGGTACAAGAAATTATCGCATACAATACGATCTTAGTTCTCAAAGGATAACAATGGACTTAACTAGTGCTAATTCTAGCAGTGGTTGCCCATAGATAAGGGTAGCTAACAAAATACCCCCTCTCTCGTTAAGCACGAGAAAGAGGGGATTTTTTTTAACAATAGGGAAGTCGAACTTCCCTATTGTTAGTCATTTTTTCTCTTGGAGAAATTTGAATATATTTTCTGATGCAATTGCGCCTTCACTGCAAGCAGTAATAATTTGGCGAAAATTATTAGAGCCATTAGTAATATCGCCGGCAGCCCAAACTCCTTTTTTGCTGGTTTTTTGATCAATACCTATTTTAATATATCCAGCTTCATTGGTTTCTAAAGACAATTCTTCTATGAGTGCTTTTTGGGGAACAGTTCCAATTTCAATGAAGAGACCGTCAATTTTAATTTTATCTTCTCCCTTATACGGATTAGTTAATTTAATGCTTTTTATTTTATCTTTTCCTTCTATTTCGCTAATTTCGGTATTATAAATAACCTCAATTTTATTGTTATTCTCAACTTGGTTAATCCATAAAGTTTCACCGCGGAGTCTATCTTTACGATAAATTTGATAAACCTTCTTGGCTATTTCAGCCAAATAAAGGCTAGCTGTATGGGCGCTGTCACTACCACCGATAACGGCAACTATTTTATCTCTATAAAACATAGCGTCGCAGGTAGCACAATAAGAAAGTCCCTTACCGATAAATTGTTTTTCATTTGGTAGATTTAATTTGCGGTGCCTGGTTCCAGGAGCGAGCAAAATGGTTTTTGAGAAGAATTTTTTATTGGACTGGGTAGTGAGCTTAAATCCATCATTTTCATGATCAATACCAACTACTCTATCGGCAACAATAGGATTGCCTAATGACTCTACGTGTTTTTGTATTTTTTCAACCAATTGAGCGCCTTTAATTTCAATTTCAGTGGGAAAATTGCAGATTTTATGAGCTTCAAAGGCAAGTCCGCCAATCGCTTCGCCAATAATTAGATGATCAAGATTATAACGAGAAGCATAAATTGAAGCTGTTAACGCAGCTGGTCCAGCACCAACAATGATTAAAGAATAATTATTTTTATTATCAATCATAGATTATTTTTTTAAGTTACCCCTTAGTTCTTCGGCTGACAATATTCTTCTAATGGCAACTATATAAGCTGCAGTTCTTAGATCTATTTTTTTATTATTCTCTTCATAGATTTTTATAACTTTTTTCCATGAATTTATCATTTTTTGGTTCAATAATTTCTCTAAATATTGTTTTTCTAATATATTGCCAGTTCTATTTTGCGCCCATTCGAAGTAACTAACAATTACACCTCCTGAGTTTGCTAGTACATCGGGAACAACCATAATATTATTTTTAAATAAAATTTTATCTGCATCATAGGTAATAGGACCATTAGCTATTTCCACAATGTGTTTAGCTTTAATGTTGCGCGCGTTATCTCTTGTGACTTGATTCTCTAAAGCGGCTAAGATAAGAATATCAACAGGCAATTCTAATAACTCATCATTGGTAATTTTATTTCCTTTAGTATATTCGGCAAGGGATCCGCTATCAGTCTTCGTTTCTATAACCTGATGAATATTTAAACCGTTTTTATTATAAATACCTGTTTTACTGTCACTAGCAGCTACGATAGTGACGTTATCGTTGTAAAGCATTCGCGCAAGATTTGAGCCTGCGTTGCCAAACCCTTGAATTGCTATCCTAAGATTCTTTTTCTTTAGTCCCATTTCTTGAATCATTTTTTTTATTACAATAAATCCGCCCTTAGCAGTAGCATCTCCCCTTAACTCACAACCTTGTAATTCTAATGGTTTGCCGGTAATCATTCCTGGTTCATGATGGCCTACTTTTTTTTCATACTCATCTAACATCCATGACATAATTTGTGAATTAGTATAAACATCAGGTGCTGGAATATCTTTATCTTGCCCTAAAACCTTATAAAAGGCGTCTATAAACTTTCTACTAATCGTTTCTAGCTTTTTAGGACTTGAATTTTTAGGATCAAATTTAACACCACCTTTAGCTCCGCCATAAGGTATATCGGCCAATGAGTCTTTAATCATCATCCAAAAAGACAGCGATTTTACTTCATCTTCACAAACATCTGGATGGAATCTAATGCCACCCTTGCCTGGACCCAAGGTGTCATTAAAAAGAATTCGCCATGCGGGTATTTTTTGCCCGTTAACCTTGAGTTGCGTACGATTAATTTTTTTAGGAGTTGAGAGTAGCTTAATTTCTTGATTTGTTAAGCCCTCTATTTCTTTAATTTCATTTAATCTCTCAACAATGTTAGAGAATATTGTTTTTTTCATGAATTTAAAGTTATTGAATCAAGTTTAAGTTTTTGAATGAATTAGAGTTCTGCTTCTAGTTCAGCCCTAAAAGCATCCTTTGGCCTTAAGCCAATAAAATCCTTAACCATCTTCCCATCTTTGAACAGTTTCATATTAGGAATGCTTTGGATTTTATATTGAACGGCTAATAATTGATTCTCCGGAATCTCTGTATTTATTTTTCCTATTCTTAATTTGCCATCAAGTTCTCCTGATAGTTCTTCTAGCATGGGAGCCATCATTAAGCATGGTTGACACCATGGCGCCCAAAAATCAACTAATATAGGTAGGTCTGATTTTAAAACCTCTTTCTCAAAATTTTCGTGGTTAATTTCTATTGTCTTTGACATATTTTAAACAGCAACACAAATTATTTATTTTCAATTATTTCTTTTAATAAGAAATTTATTGTTTTTTTATTTTTCAAATTTATAGACTTAAAACAAGAGTTTAAATTCTTAGCAAGATATAACTCTGTAGCTTTTTTTATTCCAGAATTAGTTGCGTAAAATTGGTTTACTATCTTGTGACAGTCTTCTTTTTTCCGTATAGACCTAATTAAGCCATCAATTTGGCCCTTAATAATATTAAGACGTTGTTCTAATGTAATTTTTTTCATATATTTATCCACAAATATATTTGATATCGAGTATACCCCCTAGGGGTATTTTGTCAAGATTAAAAAAAGACTTGACTTTGTGTAAATATTTATTAAAATGTGTAGCCACAATAAAATCAATGTTAGGAAAAGGAGAAAAATGAAAGCAAATTTATTTGCCATGGGTGGGGGACTGGTAGTTTTGTTAATAGGCAGAAAATTTTGTCTTTTGGCAGGAAAGCCAGAGCTTCCCTATCCATGGCGTCGGATGTTGCTTAAAGAAAAAATCTTTCACTCATTAAGGATTAGCTTCGGGAATATTATTGGTTATATCGGAATTGCCGGAGGATTAATATTTATTTTTAATGTTGGGGTTTATTTCCTTAAGCTTATTCCATAGCCTTGTTCTTTAGAGATACGTTAAGACCTGATTAGATAATCAGGTCTTTTTGATTTTCGGTATGTTTCCAAGGAGAAACATGCTCAAATATTTTACAAAACAATTTTTATCCGTTAAAATAGATATATAAGTATTGAGTTTATTAAATAATATGATTGGATATATTGCTTTAGCCTTGTTTATTCTGGTTCTTCTAATTTATTTTTTATTTACTATTTCGATTGTTTATCATTTTAAACATTATGGCCTTTCCTCAAGAACAACGAAAAAAACGGTCTCTTTGTTTTTGTCGGTATCAGTCGTTTTTTTTATAATAAATTTGATTTCCTATAGCCGTATTCCGTGGTCAGAAATTTCACAGAGCATCAGCAATATATTTAAATCCAATCTTCCGTTTTAAATAAAATAAATTAATCTATAGTTTTGTTACTCTTTATCTTTTCATCAAAATATGCTTCGTATTAATGTTAACGAAAATATTTTGGCAGTTTACCGGCGCCATTGGATAATTCTCTTTCGGGATATCTTTACCATTATTTCTATTGGTTTGTTTGTTTTGTTAATAAGAGCTGTTCTTAAGAAATTTATGCCAAGCATGTTTACTTCTCCCTGGCATCAGATTTTCTTTTGGATAACAATTCTTTTTTACCACAGTTTATGGATTGCTGCCTTTGCAAGATTTGCTGATTATTGGCTTGACGCATGGATCTTAACCAATGAACGCATTATTGATATTGAGCAAAAAGGGCTTTTCAGCCGCGAAATCTCAGAATTTAAATTAGATAAAATTCAAGATATTTCCGTAGATGTAAGCGGGGTTATCCAAACGCTTTTTCATTATGGAAATGTTCAAATTGAAACTGCAGGGTTTGAAAGAAAATTTGTTTTTAAAACTGTTCCCAATCCTCAAAAAATTAAAAGTAAAATTCTTAAAATTCATGATCAGTACGTTGAATTAAAAAAATCTCAATAAGATTTTTTAAATAAAAAAGTAAAGAGAACAATGAACTCCAAACCTGAAACCACGTTTCATGTTTTTTTATTATTTGGGGTTGACAGCTAATATTAATCGTGATAAGATTTAAGAAAATCAAAGGAGGAAAACATGGAGGTAAAAGTAGGAAACTATCTGGTGTATATTGAAGGGACACCATGTCGCGTTAATGCCCTCGAATGGAATAAAGGCAAGGGTTGGAGTAAGTGTCAAAAAGAAGGTTTAAGATGGTATGATTCTAGCGAACCATTTAAAAAAAATGATCGTGATGGCGTGCTTAAGCATTTTGCTCTTCAAGATTGGAAAGATGAATTTCCTTGGGGTAGAATATTGGCTATGTCTCCCGCCGAGCTCATAGGAGTTCGCAGAGCAAAAGAGAAAGAAATGCATCTTGAGAAACACGAAGCTTTTCGCGATGGTAGCACCAATAAGCTACCGGCCGAAGATTTCGGTTAAACAAAATAACCCGAGACAGTGTCTCGGGTTTTTAATACATAAACAGGGAATTACTTAAGTCTTTTTTTTGTTATAGTTGGAGATTCAATTGATTTGAGGCTATCGCCTAGCTTACCCAATCTTTTTTGAGAGGACTCGTAAGCTGAGCGAGAATGATTTAGATGTTTTCCTAATAACTCAAAATCACCGCCAAACTTCTCAAACTCTATTTTAAGGCGAGAAAGGCCAATCAAGATGTCTTTAGCTCCTTTTTCAATTTGAAGACCTTTCAGCCCAATCAAAATAGCCTGCAAATAAGCATAGAAACTATTAGGAGAAACCGGTACAACTTTTTTTGAAAGAGCAAAGTTATTAATATTAATTAAATTTTTTTCTTTTAAAATAATTTCGTAATAAACATTTTCAGCAGGTACGTACATCATAGCAAAATCAGAAGTTCCTTCATCAGGTCTAATATATTTGTTAGCAATTGCTTCAATATGTTTTTTGACATCGCGCAAAAATTGTTTTTTAGCGCGAATTTTTGTTTCTTTATTCTTAGCATTCATTACTTTTTTGAAATTTTCCAAAGGAAACTTTGAATCAATCGGAACAATCATATTGCGAAGCCGAATAATTGCGTCAACTTTTTCGCCATTTTTAAAACCATGCTGTAAGGAGTAATTAGCGCGGGGTAAAATTTGCTCCAAAATATCAGCCAAGACGTACTCACCCAATCCACCGCGAAGTTTTGGAGCTTTAAGAATATCTTGCAACGAAGCAATATCCTTGCCAACTTCAAAAATGCGTTTTGACGATTCTTCAAGACCCGTGAGCTTATTGGTCACTTCTCTAACAACCTTTTGAGTGCCATCAAGGCGCATATTAAGATCTTGGCTTTGGCGCTGCATCACCTCAATATTTTCCTTAAGACGGAGATTAACTTGATTAGTCACTTCATTTAACTGAGAGCGCATTTTTTCGGAAAGATTTGTAAGCTCTGATTTTTGACCGCCAAAACGCTTCTGCGCAAAATAAAAAATAGCTATTCCTAAAAGAACTAAACCAAAGAAAATTATAATAGAAACATAAATTTGACTCATATTAGTCTGATTTTAACATAAAAAAAAATAGAATCTAATTTATTATAGAAATTTATGAATATCAATGTTCGTAAGTTAATTAATCGATATTGAAAACTTTATCTGTGATCAATGTTTCTTGGATATGTTTAATTTTTCCACTAGGTGTTGTGATTCTAATTTCAATAGGTAATTCTTTAATGCCTGGTTGTTTTTGAATCAAAAGAGTATATGGCTTATCCTTAATATTATTAGGCAAATTATATTCCAAAACGACTTGATGCGTATTTAATATTGGTACTTTTACTAGTCCTGCCATAAAAGTTTTCCCGAATGCTTTTCCGTATTGAGGCGAAGTAGCCAAGCCATTAATATTTGTAAACCAAGAATTTTCGGGAACATATATTCTTAACCAACTTTGATAATCACGAGTAAGCCAGCTTTTTTCTTTAGCCGTGTGTTCGTAATTAATGGTCAATTTTACATTAGGAACATCTTGAGATAAATCAATCTGATATTCTATATTTCTTTTCACGAATAAATCTGCCTTAAAAGCGTTAACATTAGCATCAATTATTGCCAGGTAATCTGAATCGGCATTTTTTATTTTTCCCGACCAACCAAGGCGAGAAATATCTTTCTGAAGTTTTGTATCTTTGAAATAAAGAAGAATATCTTTTTGATCAAGATGTTTTTGAGCTAAAGACATTAATTTAAATGATTTTAGAGGACTTAAAGATAAAGTTTTTTCAATCAATATTTTAGCCAAATCTTTCAAAATATCTTTGCGTTCATATTTTTGAATGCCTTGAGTCTGATAATCAATTTCAATTTGTTTTTCTAATGTTAATAAAAAATTATCCTTATCGATCGTAAGGTTATATTCTTCAAGATAAATAGGTCCG
>CAYPPP010000008.1:0-21307 GCA_964412645.1 uncultured Candidatus Saccharibacteria bacterium | reverse complement strand
TCATTTTCCCTATGGGGAAAAGAGCAAAGAAAGTATTCAAGATTATGCTTATAAAAATACGTGTTTTTTATTAAATCAAGGTGCAACAATTATCATAATTGCCTGTCACACCGCATCGGCTCTGGCGGCAGATTATTTGAGGAAAAAATTTAAAGGAATACCAATTTATGATGTTATATCGCCAACAATTAAAGAAGTTTCGCGCCTCAATCTGAATCGCATAGGTATAATAGGAACAAGAGCAACTATTCAATCAGGTATTTACGAAAAAAAGATTAATTCTTGTGTAATTATTTCTCAATCTTGTCCTTTATTAGTATCATTAATAGAAGAAGGGTGGGTAGATAGGCCCGAAACATATTCTATTCTTAAACATTATTTATTGCCCCTCAAAAAACAGAAAATAGAAGGCCTTGTTCTATCATGTACCCACTATAGTCTTATCAAGAAACAAATTAAGAAGATTTTAGGTTCAAAAATTAAGATTATTGATCCAGCAGAAATATTATTTGATAATTTAAATTTTGATAGCGGTCGATTAATTGAAGAAAAAAACAAAAAGAAAGAATTTTGGGTAACTAATTCTCCGTTAAGATTTCAGAAATTAAGTAAAATATTTTTAGGAAAAGAAATAGTAGCTAGAAAGCATAAAACGTAAAACATAAAGAAACAATCCTTTGCTATTTTTAATTCTGAGTGCGTTTTTTACAATTTATGATTAAAAAATTTAAAAACTTAAAAGTTACGGTAATGGGACTAGGTCTTCATGGCGGGGGAGCAGGAAGCGCTGAGTTTTTAGCAAAACAAGGAGCAAAAATTTTAGTAACGGATCTAAAATCTGCCCAAGAACTGAAACTTTCCTTAAATCATTTAAAGAAATATAAGAATATTCGATTTATTTTAGGTCAGCACAGAGGTGAAGATTTTAGCGAAGCTGGCCTAATTATTAAAAATCCAGCGATTGATCCTAATTCACGCTATTTAGATATTGCCAGAAAACATAATGTGCCTATTGATACGGACATTGGTATTTTCTTTGAACTTTGCCCTTGTCCTATTATAGGAATTACGGGCAGTAAGGGGAAATCTACGGTGGCTACATTGACTTATAAACTCCTTTCCTCGCGTTTGGATAAGGTTTACCTAGCGGGCAATATTAGAATTTCTGCTTTAAGTGAATTAAAAAAATTGAATAAGAAGTCTCTTTGTATTTTAGAGCTTTCTAGCTGGCAGCTTGACGATATCATTTCTCATAAAAAAAGTCCTTCAATAGCAGTAATCCTCAATCTTATTCCTGATCATCTTAATCGCTATAAAAATTTTCAAGCTTATGTTGATGCAAAAAAATATATTTTTCATTATCAGAAAAAAAATGACTTTCTGATATTGAATTACGATGATCACATTGTCAGAAGTTTTGAAAATGAAGTCAAGAGCAAGGTTATATTTTTTGGTAAGAATCTAGATAAGATAATTCCAATCCAAAATCTCGGTGCCCACATAAGAAAAAAATCATTTTACTATAAAGATGAAAAAAAGCCTATTTTGAGAATTAATGACCTTAAACTTAAGGGAGAACATAATTTTTATAATGTTTTGGCAGCTATCACTATTGCGAAACTTTATCATTTGCCGAATAAAATTATTAAAGAGATTATTGAAAACTTTTCGGCGCAAAAAGGCCGATTAGAATATATCGGCAAATTCTTATCAATTAAGTTTTATAATGACACAACAGCAACTATTCCAGACGCAGTCAGCGCGGCGATTAAAAGTCTGAATAATAGAAAAAAAATCATCTTAATCGCGGGAGGTCAAGATAAAAACTTAGATTATAAAGTTTTGTCAGACCTGATAATTAAGGAAGTAAAAAAACTTATATTAATTGATGGAAATGCTTCAGATAAATTATATCAAGAAATTAGAACATCTTTGGCCTCAAAAATAAAACTTACACGGCTAATAGCTGGCAAGAACATAAAAGACATGGAAGAAGCAGTAAAAATAGCAATAAATGTAGCTGACAAAAATGATGTAGTCTTGCTTTCTCCCGGTGCTACAAGTTTTAATCTTTTTGAAAACGAATTTGATAGAGGAGAACAATTTGTTAAGGCAGTTAAAAAACTTGAATTATGAATTTGAATAAATGTTTCCTTAGTGGTCTTTCTTCATGATTCTTAATTCGTTCTTCGTGATTCATTATTCATGACTTCCAAACATAATCCTGATAAAATCTTAGTTTTTCTGATATTTTTTTTAGCACTTTGTGGCTTGTTAATCCTTGCTAGCGCTTCTTTAGTTCAGTCTCAAAAAGATGCTGGAGAAAATTATTATTATCTTAAACATCAGTTTATTTTTGGAACACTAATAGGACTAGGATTTTTTTTATTAGCTTTTAAAATTAAATATAATATTTGGGAAAAAATTTCCTTTCCTGTTTTTATTTTATCTTTATTGATTTTAATTTTGCTTTTTTTGCCTCACTACGGGACAGAATTAAAGGGATCAACTAGATGGCTAGGATTCGGAAATTTATCTTTTCAACCTTCGGAGTTTGTGAAGCTAGGGATTATTATTTATTTATCAACCTGGCTTTCTAAAAGAAAAAAACAAATTAATTCTTTTTCAAAAACAATTTTCCCCTTTTTAATTATAAATACTTTTTTAGCCATTTTGTTTCTTTTGCAGCCGGACATGGGAAGTCTTCTTATTGTTTTGGGATGTAACTTCCTCCTTCTTTTTTTGACTGGTGTAAAAATAAAATATTTTGTTATTATGGTAACACTTGGCGCTGTTATTCTTCTATCTTTCGTTTTTTCTTCTTCTTATCGTTTATCTCGCTTCAAGTCATTTTTATATCCAGACAATGATTCTTTAGCGTCAGGATATCAAATTCACCAAGCGTTAATTGGCATTGGTTCAGGGGGTATTTTGGGAAAAGGGTATGGTCAAAGTTTTCAAAAAACGGGATATTTGCCAGAAGTTATTGGAGATTCAATTTTTGTAGTTTTGATTGAAGAAATGGGATTTATCGCAGGGCTTATTTTAATTTTTACTTATTTGGTGCTATTTTTTAGAGGAATGCGTATTGCCAAAAAAGCGCCTGATAATTTTAGTTTTTTACTTTCTATTGGGATTAGCTCCCTGATTATTTATCAGGCATTTATTAATATTGCAGCTATTTCTGGATTATTACCCTTAACCGGCATGACGCTACCATTGATTAGCTACGGAGGATCTTCTTATATAGTCACTTTCTTATCCCTTGGTATTTTATTGAATATTTCTTGTTATACTAAAGTGGCAAGGTGAATAATGAATTATAATAACCTGGTTTCTTGCCTGCCTGCTGACAGATAGGCGCCAGAACCTTAACGGAAGATAGAATCGTGAATAATCATTAATATTAAAAAGACATGAAAAAGAAAATAATTTTTGCTGGAGGGGGAACGGGCGGGCATCTTTATCCTATCATTTCTATAGCAAGGGAAGTTGCGAAAAACTTAAGTATAGATACAAAAATTTATTTTGTTTTACCCAGCAAAGAGAATCTTAACATTGTTAAGAAAGAAAAATTTATCCCTAAAAGAATTATAAGCGGGAAATTAAGGCGTTACTTTTCTTTTAAAAATTTAGTTTCGCCCTTTCAAATTTTAATTGGCACAATTCAAGCATTTGTCTTTATATCTAAAATTAAGCCAAACATAGTTTTTCTTAAAGGAGGATATGGGGCGTTGCCTGTGGGGGTAGTAGCTTTAATAAAGAAAATTCCCATCATTCTCCATGAATCAGATATGTTTCCTGGACTAATAACTAAAATCTTTAGCAGATGGGCGAGGTTAACGTTAATTTCATTTGAAGAAACTAGAAATTATTTATATTTCTCGCCTACCAATATACATCTATTAGGAAATCCTATTAGAAATTTTCAGTGCCGTCAAGGAGATAAAATTAAGGCAAAACAAAAACTTAAAATTGATTCTGAGAAAAAAGTAATTTTTGTTTTAGGAGGATCTCAAGGCTCTGATGAAATTAACGAGTTAATTTTTAACTTAATTTCTATTTTGACAGTTAAGTTTTCTCTCATTCATGTTATTGGTAAAAAAAACTTCTCTGAATTTAGAAAAAAAATTGTAAAAGAATACAATAATTATATTCAGAAAAATAATTCTAAAATTTTACTTCAAAATTATAGAGCGTATCCCTTTATAGAAGAAAGTGATTTGAAAATGGTCTATTGCGCTTCAGATATCATAATTTCTCGAGCAGGGGCAAACACAATCTTTGAAATTGCTCAGACGGGCAAGCCATCAATTTTGATTCCTTTGATTGGTTCAGCGTCAGATCACCAAAGAAAGAATGCCTATGCCTATATGAAAGCAGGGGCATGTTTGGTGGTAGAAAAACCCAATTTGAAAAAAAATATTTTCTTAAAAGATCTTGATAATTTATTAAATAACAAAAAAAGATTATCCTTTATGGCTAAATCTGCCCGAGAATTTGCAAAGCCTAATGCTGCTAGAGATATTGCAGAATTAATTTTAAGAACGATGAATGATGAACGATGAATAAATGGTTCCTTAGTGATCTTTCTTCATGATTCTTGGTTCTTAATTCATTTTTCTTAATTCTTGACTTTTCCTTGAAGCGTGAAAAGATAAAGATAGGCCCAGTTCTTTTTAAAAAAAGGAGGTTAGAAATGTCACAATTTACAAGAATTAATACTAGGCGCGAACGAAACGGAACTCATCTATTATTAATAGAAACAAAAAAAGTTCGCTCTGCTCAAAGAAAAAAATCTCTTTGGATATGGGCAGAACAAGCAATTAGAAATTGTACATCTTTAAGAGTATATTTAACTGGCTATCGTAACAGCGCAAAAGGACTTAAATCAAAACAAAAATTAGCTTGGCATTGTGACAAAGAGAATAATCCCCACAAGCCCTTGACTAACGGTCGTGATTTTACAGAAATAGTCTTAGATTTAGAAAAGTTTCCTAATAGCGCGATTATAACAATTGAATTGGCCCGTGTGTCTTATCTCAAAAAAAAGGGAATACATGAACCAGTCACTAAGTTTATTTTGTTAGGGAAAATTATCATTTTAACGCCAGAAACTCAAAAAGGAAGATGTACTTATGGACTTGGCGTAGATTTTTTCTCTCAAGAAAGGATAAATCTGCTTTTAGGGGATTTGGGCATTCAACTTTTGAACTCTTCAAGCGATATCAATGCTTTTTCTGAGAAATTTCCTGTTATTGAGGGAATCACAAAACATGATATTTATTTCTTGGGAAAATGTGTGTTGAATTAAACACCAAAAGTCCTTATGTGAGTAGTAAGGACTTTTTTTTAAAAGTTTAGTTTCTATTCCTTGCGCGGGGGTTTATCGTTATGTTTATATATTCTATGCTATAATATAATAAACAAAAACAGGCCCTTATTCAAAAGTAATAGTTATGTTTTAAAATCTATGCCAACAACAAATAATGATAAAATTAAAAAAAATTCTACGAACTTTTTTTGGCGGAAGGCTAAAAAAAAATTAGTCAGAGTTAGAATAGCACCTTCTCCTACAGGATTTTTTCATATTGGGACTGCGCGGGCAGCTCTCTTTAATTTTCTTTTTGCCAAAAAAAACGAAGGAAGCTTTATTTTGCGGATTGAGGATACAGATAAAAATCGTTCTAGAAAATATTTTGAGCAAGACACTATTAATAACCTTAATTGGCTTAATTTAAAACGAGACGAAGGTCCTATTGTTGGTGGTAAATATGGTCCTTATCGTCAATCAGAGCGAGGAGAAATTTATAAGAAATATCTTAAACAGCTTCTTAAGGAAAATAAAGCTTTTTATTGTTTTTGCGAGAGAAGCAAGACAAATGCATTGACCACAGAAAGAAGCGCTCACTGGTGTAAATGCGCTAATTTAAGCAAAGAAGAAGTTAAAAAAAGAATTAAAACTGGGGAAAGTTTTATTATTCGCTTTAAAACTCCTCGAAAAAAGGAGATAGTTTTTAAGGACATTATCAGAGGAAAAGTTAAATTTAACACGGAAATCATCGGTAATTTTTCTATTGCTAAAAATCTTAATGAACCCTTGTATAATTTTGCAGCTGCGGTGGATGACTATGAAATGTGCATTAGTCACGTAATTAGAGGTGAGGACCATATATCAAATACCCCTAAGCAATTATTAATAGAGCAAGCGCTTGATTTTTCTTCTCCAATTTATGCTCATTTAGCTCTAATTCTTGGGCCTGACAAAACTAAACTTTCTAAGCGACACAACACAGTTTCTCTTAAAGATTACAAAGACAATGGTTATTTACCTGAAGCGATGATTAATTTTATGGCGTTGTTAGGATGGAACCCCGGTACGAAAAGAGAAATATTCTCGTTGCCTGAGCTTATCAAAAACTTCTCGCTTAAAAGAGCGCAATTATCAGGAGCTGTTTTTGACTTGAATAAGCTAGATTGGATTAATGGTTATTACATTAGAAATTTTCCAGAAAAAAAATATTTGGAAATGGCGCTAAAATATTTAAAAAAATATAAAGAAAATAAAGACTACCTAACTCAAATTAGCATAATTTCTCGCGAGCGCCTTAAAAAATTAGGCGATCTTGAAAGGGATACAAAATTCTTTTTTGAGAAACTACAATATGAAGAAAAATTGCTTTATTGGAAGCAAATGACAAAAGAAGACGTTAAAAAAAGCTTGGAAAAAAGTCTTAAAGAATTCAATAACCTTAACAATCTTCAATTTAAAAAAGAAAATTTAGAGTTAATCTTGTTAAAAAAAGCCGAGAAATTTAATAAGGACCGTGGCTATCTTTTGTGGCCATTAAGAGTTGCTCTCACGGGACTTAATGCTTCTCCTGGTCCCTTTGGTGTGGCCGCTATTTTAGGCAAGAAAGAAAGCATAGAAAGAATTAAAAAAGCAATTAATAAAGTAAAGTGAATCAAAAATTTGGCTCGTATTTTATTAGAAATTGATTTATTCAAAATTCAAAATTCAAATTCAAAATCACTCCTCTTCTCAAGCGCGTTTTTTTTATTTTAAAATTTTAGCAGTATTTCTAACAATAATTTCTTTTAATTATTGTTTTTTATCAAGCAGCAAAGCAATTACTCTGGACGAGGTTCAAAAAGAAATAAGCAATATAGAAAAAGAAACAAAGGAATTAGAAAATAAGTCACGCGTTTATCAAACAAATATTAACGAAAAAAAGAAAGTAATTAATTCATTAGCTGGTAAAATTAGCATTCTTAATAATAGAATTGCAAAACTGGAGAACGATGTTTATTTAACTTCTCAAAAAATTAAACTAAAAAATCTTTTAATTCAAAGTCTAGGAATAGAAATTGACAAAACTTTCATAGACATAAGCGAGAAAAAAAATATTTTAGCTGGAATGATTCGTATTATTAATGATTTTGATAAAAAAAGCTTAATAGAGATTTTTTTTGAAGACAAGCAATTCTCTGAGTTTTTCAGTCAAATGCAATACGTTAATCTCATTCATAAAAGCCTTAATGAGTCATTGGCAGGAGTGAAAGATTTAAAAAATGTTCTTGAAGATAAGAAAATAACTTCAAAAAAAGAAAAACAACAATTAGAAGAACTTCAACACAGAACAAATGCTCAGGAGTACGCTCTTAGCCAAGATCGTTCTTCTCAGAAAGAATTATTTAATGAAACAAAAGGAGAGGAAAAAAAATATCAAAAGTTGCTTTCAGCCACATTGCAAGAAAAAGCCAATCTTCTCAAAGAAATGGCCGAACTTGAAAAGGAAGCAAATAGACGCAAGAATTTTCTTTATTATAGTGAAATTGGGAAAATACCTCCGACAGGCGTGAAGATTTTTCGTTGGCCCGAGGATCATACAATTTTGACTCAGGGATATGGTATGACTGATTTTGCTCGGAGCGGTGCTTACGGAGGAGCAGGACATAATGGCATTGATATGTCGGCCGGGCTAGGATCACCAATAAAAGCAGCAGCTGATGGAGAAGTGCTAATTTTAGGATATAACAAAGGTTGGGGGAATTGGATAACGCTTAAACATAAAAATGGAACGGTAACTCTCTATGCCCATATAATAAAGCCTAGTTTTCGCAAAATAGGGGAAAGCGTAGATGCTGGGGACATTATTGGTTATGAAGGATCAACCGGCTTTTCAACTGGTTCGCATCTGCATTTTAGCGTTTATTATAAATTTTTTACCTATTTAAGAAATGGCCAAGTTTATTTCAATTATTTTGACGGAACGCTAAATCCGCTTAATTATCTTTAGTTTTACATTATGCGACATAAAAAAAGAGTGGTAGTCCTTTTTGGAGGAGAATCAGCAGAATATAAAATTAGTATTCAATCAGCTTCTTCTGTTATTTATGCACTTGATAAAGAAAAATATCACATTATTCCCATTGCTATTAGCCGATCCGGTGAATGGTTGAGCGTGGGAGAGTCTAGAAAGCTTTTGCCTGCACTTATCAGTAGCCATATTTCAAATTCTGATAGCAACATTCAAGATAAAATTGACGTTATTTTTCCCGTTCTTCATGGTCCCTATGGAGAAGATGGCGCGATGCAAGGCCTGCTTGAAATTTTAAATATTCCTTACGTAGGCGCGGGAGTTTTGGCAAGTGCTATTGGCATAGATAAAGGAATCCAAAAGATTATTTTTGAAAACGCAGGAATTTTAACTGTCCCTTGGTTGTCCTTTACTAATAAAAAATGGAAAAAGAGAAAAAATAAGTTAGTGGGGAAGATTGAAGAAAAACTTCCTTACCCTGTTTTTATTAAACCGATTAATCTTGGATCAAGTATTGGTATTACAAAGGCGCGCAACCAAAAAGAATTAATAAAAGGAATTTATTTAGCCCTCTCTTATAGTGGGGAAGTGATTGTTGAAAGGGGAATTGATGCTTGTGAGATTGAGTGTTCTGTACTTGGAAACGATAAGCCAAAAGCATCGGTTCCCGGGGAGATTATTGCTTCGCGCGAGTTCTATAATTATGAAGCTAAGTATATAGACAAAAATTCAAAGCTGATTATTCCCGCCAAAATATCAAAAACACTGACAAAAAAGATTAAATTTACAGCTATTAAGGCCTTTAAGGCCATTAAGGCATCGGGGATGGCGCGGGTTGATTTTCTTTTAGATAAAAAAACAAAAAAGCTTTATCTCAACGAAATAAACACAATTCCTGGATTCACAAAAATTAGTATGTATCCAAAACTATGGCAAGCGTCGGGAGTAGGGTATAGCGAACTTTTAGATAAATTAATTAAATTAGCAGTTAGTAAACATCATGAGAAAGAGAATAAGGGTATGCAAAAAACGACCCTAAGATCATAAGAACCCCCGGTTTTACCGGGGAACCCTAAAAGCATAATAGCCTTTATAAAACTATAAGAACCTGACTTCGTCAGAACCTTGATTTTCGCTTCGCTCAAATTATGCGACATAAAAGAGAACAGAATAATAGGAAAGGATAAGCTATTTTAAAAAACATTAAAAAAACTTCTTAATAAGAAGTTTTTTCTTTATATTATTTTTATTTTTCTATGTTTCTATACCCTATCTTATTTTTTTAAAATTCGAGTGAAAAACTCTTTTATTCTATATACTTGATTAGAAACATTTGCTTTTATTATCTTTTTGAGAGAAAACCTTAGGAAGCTTGATGAAAGAATTGTGTCAGAGGTCTTATATATCAAATGGATAATAAAAATGCGCGAGAAGCGGTTTTCGCGCGTTGTTATTTCATCTCTTTAGCAAGCGTATCTCTCCAGAGAGGATATTTGAAAGCGAGTGGATTAAGAAGGCATATTCCTTAATAAAGAGCATGTGTTTTGGACAAATATTTAAAGAGCATATTTTCGTTCAAGAGAAGGGAAGTTATTTTTTAAAAATATGATATATGTCGCATAAGCTACAATGTGCGTCGTTGTCTATATCTTCTTCATCTTTTTTTATTCTAGCTTTCTCCTATTAATTCATCCCTTTGCCATAAAGCGAGGATTAAAAAACCTCTTTATAGAAAAAAAACGGACAGGTTTTAGTTTTAATTCTTTATAAATCGCACTGGTTGCGCTTTTTGCCCAAGGAGTCAAAGTTTTATAATCTTCAAGCACTTGATTCAGGGTAACAAAGCGTATAATTCTTCGATTGGGACTGAAGGGAGACATCTCATGAGGCACTCCATCGCTAACAATAAATTCTTCCTTACTTTTTAAATGAGAAAGAAGATATCCTTCCCTTAAAAAAACTAGACGGTCAGCGCGTAACCTATAAACTCCCGGCTTAATTTCTTTTTCATTTCTTGTCCATCTCCCTTCTTTATTATGTAACACTAATTGAGCGCCAATTTTGGGAGATTTCATTTGAGCAACAATATCTCCAAAAATACGTCGCATAATATTATACTGTTCTGAATCTAATTTGAGAAATGACAGAAAATGCAAAGCAGCTATAGGAATTTCCTTGTTTTTTACTTGAACCATTGTAAGAACAGGAAATGAACCAAGTAATCTAGGATTACATTCTCCAATATAAAATTCTTGTGTGGTTTCATCTTGGATAAAATCTAATCCAAAAATTCCCTTATATCCGTAAGATTTTAAATATTCTCCTACGCCAACTGTGGCTTTATAAATTTTTTGAAGCGTATTTTTATCAAATTTATTACGAGAAAATGTCCAATCATGCCCGCACCAAAGGCCATTACCTGTTTTAATTTCTAAATTGTAACACGCTTCTTGATCTAAAACTTGGTATTGAGGATAGGTATAGGCTATTCCCCAAGGAGTAACACAGCCGGTAATACTAGGAGATGGGCCTTTGATATATTTTAAGATAAGCGTGTCATCTTCCAAATTAGACAAAATTTGTTGCGCTTCTTTTTTGCTATTGATAAAAAAAGTACCCCTTCCTCCTCCCCTAGCAGGATGTTGGATTACCATTGGTAAACCATATTTTTTTTCTAATCTTTTAAAATCTTTAATCAAAATATTAGGATCCTTAATCACTTCTCCGGGAGGAACAGGTAAATTTAATTTTTTTAAAATATTTCGAAAACGAATTTTGTTTTCAAAAAGTTTTTTGCCAAATTTATGTGAATTAGCGCAGAGAATCCATTTATTCTTTCTGGTAATTTCTTGCATTGAAACGAATGGTTTGTAAACAAAAAAAACAGGCTGTTTATTTTTAAATTCTTGAATATACTTTTGAGTTCTTGAATCTTTAATTAAAGTGTTTGAATTGCGCGGAGCGTTAATGTGTTTAACCTTAAGGTCTTTTTCAAGAGAGAAGATTTCAATATCTTTCTCAATAAGCTCATCTTCTAAAGAATTTCTCAGACTAATAATTTTATAATGAGGAATAAAGCTTTCTGGTCCTAGCCGATTAAAAACATTAACCCCTAAACCGAAAAAAACATAGCGATCTTCAAGATTTTGAAAAATGGATTTGATAATATTTAATAAATCCTTATTTTTATAATTATCGTTCTTCATTTTTTCTTTTTTGTTAACACATCTATTCCAGGTAGTTTTTCTCCCGCCAAAAACTTAAGGAGAGATCCTCCGCCAGTTGAGATAAAATCTATTTTCTGAGAAACCTTATACCGATAGACTAAAGCTATGGACTCTCCTCCTCCAATAACCTTATAAGCGCTTTTGTTTCTAATAATTGCCCTCAAAATTTCATCAGTGCCATGTTTAAATTTTTTTACTTCGGTGTATCCCATAGGACCATTCCAGATAATCATTTTTGCTTTCTCAATAATAGTTTTAAAAAGTAAAATTGTATCGGGGCCTATATCTAAAATCATATTTTCTTTTCCAATATTGCCAACAGGCCTAAGCATGACTGGACTTTTTCCATCTTTTGTTGGAGACGCAATTACATCTACGGGAAGATGAAGTTTAATGTTGGTAATTTCAAGTCCATTTATTAATTCAGCAGTTTCTTTGTCCATTATTGATTTTCCTACAGCAATGCCTTGAGCGGCCAATATAGTATTAGCCAATACTCCTCCAACCAAGATTTCGTCTGTCTTAGGAAGAAACGTCTGAATAAGCTTTGTCTTAGTTTTAGCCTTAGCTCCACCCATAACAAATACTAAAGGTTTCTGAGGATTTTTTTTAATATTACTAAGCATTTTAACTTCTCTCTGAAGCAAAAAACCTGCTGCTGCTGGTAGTATTTTGGCAATAAGAGTAATTGAAGCTCCTCTGCGATGCGCGCTGGCAAAAGCATCATTAATAAAAATATCAGCCAAACTGCTTAGCTTCTTAGCGAACCTATGACTAAGTCCTTGTTCTCCGGGATGAAAGCGAATATTTTCTAACATTAAGATATCTCCTGCCTGCATATTTTGAAGAACCCCTCCAACATAATGTTGGGAAGAATCTTTATGCCTGCTTACAACGCTTCGCATAGCGATACGGGTAGGAGAAATGGGCATGAAATAGATTCTTTGGGTGATTACTTTTAGCTCCTTATCATAAAGTGACTCCTGATTGTCATAGACAATTAATTTTCTTTTTAACGATTTGGCTAAAAATTGCGCAATGGGCTTAACTCTTAATTCTTCTATTACCGTTCCGTTGGGTCTGCCCAAATGGCATGCAATAATAATTTTACTATTTTTATCAACTAAATACTTTATTGTTTTAAATGTCGCCTTAATGCGCCAAGAGCTATATTTATTGATTTTTTTGCCCTCCAAGGGTACATTATAGTCAGCTCTAAGCAAGACTGTCTTGGCTTTTACATTAAGGTCGGTTATTTTTTTTAACATATTAAACAAACTGACGAATAATAGCTGAGAACTCTTCAACTTTTAGGCTTTTTGCTCCCACTAACGCTCCATCAAGACCAATATCGATTGTAAGATTTTTAATATTTTGAGCGTTAATGCTTCCTCCATAAAGTAGTTTTTTATTTTGTCCTAAAACTTGCTTAAAAGCTTCTTTAATCTGAAGAATTTTATTCTTGGAAGGCACTTCTCCACCCTGAGTACTAATAGCTTCAGTTGGTTCATAAACAAAAATAATTTGATTAATTCTATCTTTGATATTGCTAGTAAAAAAACTTAATTCAGCAATAGTTTCTTCTGATGTTTTAGGATGAAGACACAATATAGGCGTTAGTTCGCTTTTTAGCGCAATTTCTAGCTTTTTCTTAATTATTTCTTTATTCTCGTTAAGATATATTTGTCTTTCAGAATGTCCTATAAGAACATATTTACATCCTAGACCCTTGACCATAGAAGGAGATATTTCGCCTGTATAAGCTCCTTCATTTTTCCAAAAAATATTTTGGGCGCCTAACCCAAATAATTCAAGATTTTGACTTAAAATATTCTTAGATATCTTCAGCCATGTAAATGGAGGGAGAAAAACAATACTAATCTTCTCTTTATTAACCTCTTTTATAGCAGGTATGATACCTTCTATAATTTTTTTTGCCTCATCTTCTGATTGAGGATTCATCTTCCAATTTGCGATTATATAAAATTTTTTCATATTATTCTCTGCCTACCGGTAGGTAGGCATCAAAAATTAATGTTTCTCTATTTCTCATTTTATCTTATTTAATTAAAAATATAAATACTATTTATTGTTAATAGCATTACTATAATGCCAGAGATAAGGATACCTAAAGTAATTAAAGGGAAAGCTCTTTTTAGCGGAACGTCGAAAACATAAGAAGCTAAAACTCCTGTCCACGCGCCAGTAAACGGTAAAGGAATAGCTACAATAACTATTAGAGCTAAATCTTGCCATTTATTGAATTTGGCTTTGTGACGTTTTCTTGTTTTTTCAAAAACCCAATTAATAATTTTCTTTAAGAAAAATATATGATTGACTACGTTTTCTATCAAATAATTAAATATAACGAGCAATAAGAAAGCTATTAAAATATTACCAAAAATACTAATAAAAACGGCCTCGGCTAAACTAAATTTATAATATAGCAAAGCCAAAGGAATAGCACCCCTAAGTTCAGATAAAGGACTCATGGATAACAGAAAAACAATAAGGCGTGACATTCTATAAGATAAAAAATAGAAAAATTAAAGATCAGTTTATTTGTCTCTTCTCATTTATACTCTTTTTTAGAATTTAGGTATTGTTCTAAGATAAAACAAGCAGCTCGGGAATCAGTATATTTTCGCTGTTTTTTTGTATAAGAAAAAATTTTTGCTAATTTTGTGGTGAAAATTTCACTTGAAAGTTCAATAGGAATAAAAATATTATTTTTTAACTGTTCAGCAAATTTTTTCGTAATAATAAACCGTTCATTTGTTTTTGCCCTCAGTGGTTTAGGCAAGCCTACTACAATTTTTTCTATTTTTTTTTCTGTTATCAATTCTTTTATTTGTTTAATTACTTTTTCTTTTGATTCATTGACAATAACATCAAGCGGTTTAATCCATTCATCTTGTGCGATTGCTGTGCCTATTCTTTTGCTTCCGTAGTCAATGCCTAGAATCGTCATGTTAGTTTATTGAGTTAAAATTTCACATCCATTCTTGGTTATTGCTATAGTATGTTCAAAATGCGCTGAGAGAGACCCGTCCTTCGTTTCATAAGCATAACCATCTTTGCCTTTTTTGATTCTATCGCTTCCTAACGATGCCATAGGCTCAATTGCCAAAACCATACCTTGCTTTAACAATGGACCCAATTCGCCTGAATCATAATTAAGAACATAAGGTTCTTCGTGAAGATTTCTGCCAACACCATGTCCGGTTAATTCCTTTATGACAGAAAAACCTTGTTTTTCAATGGTTTTTTCTATGATAGCGCTAATCCTCTCTAGCCTAATATTTGGCCGGATATTCTTTATCGCAGAATCAAGCGCCTTTTTAGTGGTTTTAAGCAATTTTAAGATATTCCTATCTACAGGAGGAATTGCAAAGGAAATAGCAGAATCGGAATGAAAATCATCTTTATAAAAACCTAGATCTAGACTTACCAAGTCCCCTTTTCTGATAATTTTATCCTTTCTTGGAATAGCGTGAACAATTTCTTCGTTAATGGAAAAACATAAAGACGTGGGATAACCGCCAAATCCTTTGAAAGAAGGCGTTCCGTCATGTTCTTTAATTAATTTATTAGCAAGGGTTTCTAGCGTTTTTCCCGAGATGCCTGGTTTAGCTAATTTTTTTAGCTCTCTGAGAATTAGCGCAAGAACATGTCCATTATGTCGCATAATATCTATTTCTTCTTTTGTTTTTATTTGAATTTTCATAGAAATATTAGTTTAACATTGATTCTCTCCACTATCAACACAAGAACTTCCCCGAAATTTATGATTTAAAATAAAAGATCCAGAGTGGTTTTTCTGAACCTTATCCCGAATTTTTTAGAAGAATTTTTCACTTTGTCTAATTCAAGCTAATCCCCTCACAATCTCTTGATACACATCCTCAATTGATTGTTCTCCATTAATATTAATAATTACTCCTTGTTTTCTTAAATATTCAATAGTAGGTAGAGTTTCTTTTTCATACACTCTTAAGCGATTTTCAATAATATTTTTTTGGTCCATTTCTCTTTTACCTAATTTACCGCCACAATAAGGACATTTATTAATTTTTCCAATCAATTTGGGATTAATTGGTTTTAAACATTTTTGGCAAACAATTCTCTTTAGATTTCGTCTCAATGTTTCTTTGTGAGAAATATTGATAAAAAAAACCTTAACTTTGTTTTTGCCAAGGATTTTATTAAATAATTTGATTGAGCCTTTCGCTTCATCAATAGTACGAGCGGCGCCGTCAAGAATAAGGCCGTGATTAACATATGCTTTTCCGAGTTTTTTAATTTTAGCTCCTACCCACTTAACAATAATTTTACCATCGGTCAGTCTTCCTTCTTTGTATGCCTTTTTGCTTTCAATGACATCAGAATCATTAGGATTGTTTTTAAATTTTTCTCGAATGATTTGACTTAAATGAATAATATTTAAATTGAGTCGTTCAGAAAGTAATTCAGCTTGAGTTCCTTTTCCAGAACCTGGAGGACCAACCAAAACAATAATTTGATTGAACATTTTCATATTAAATAGCTAAAAAGTTTCGTAATCTCTCATAACAAGTTGAGCATTAATTTGCTTCATGGTCTCCAAAACGACAGAAACAACAATTAAAAGAGCTGTGCCGCCAATCATGAATCCAAAAGTAGAAACTTTTGTTAAACCCTGAACTATCATAGGTAAAATTGCGATTAATCCGAGAAACATAGCTCCAACCAAAGTAATGCGATTTAAAATGTAAGCTATGTATCGCGATGTATTGTCTCCAGGACGTATGCCGGGAATAAATCCGCCGCTTTTTTGAAGATTTTCGGCAACATTTTTTGGATCAAATGTAACTGCAGTATAGAAATAAGTAAAAGCAACCACTAAAATAAAATATGTAATTGTATAGAAGGATTTATTTTGAAAAACATTATTAAGAGAATTGGCAAAATGCACTAACGTTGGATTTGATGCTCCCGAAAGAAACGTAGCGATCATGCCAGGAAGAAGTAAAACCGAAATAGCAAAAATGATAGGAATAACTCCTGCTTGATTAATCCTCAGAGGAAGAAAAGTGCTTGCCCCGCCATACATACGATGTCCCCTTATTCTCTTTGCATAGGATATGGGGATATTTTTTTGACCTTCTGTAATAAAAACAACACCAGAAATAACAACTAACGAGATAGCGATGAAAACAATATAAGAAAAAATAGCAGTCGAATCCCATGTCGTTATAGTTTGGCCCAATTGCATAGGCACTCTCCCAACAATACCAGCGAATATAAGCAAAGAAACTCCATTGCCAATGCCTTTTTGCGTTATTAACTCTCCTAGCCACATTAATAAAAGAGCTCCAGCAGTAATGGTAATAATATTAGTAAGGAGATCCAAAGAGGAAAGATTTCCGATAACGTCTTGTTTTTGAAGAAGATTAAGAAAACCAAAAGCTTGAACCATTGCCAACGGTACTGTCGCAATTCTAGCATATTGGTTAAATTTTTCTCTTCCTTTGTCTCCGGCTTCTTGATACATTTCTTTAAGGCGAGGGAAAATCATTGTTAGCAACTGCATAATAATGGTAGCAGTGATAAAAGGACCTAGCCCTAACATGGCGATAGACATTCTGCTCATTGCTCCTCCCGTAAAAACATTAATCATGCCAAAAAATTGATTGCCAGAAAAAAAACTCTGAAGCTTTTCTGCATCAATGCCTGGGATAGGAATAGCTGCGATCAATCTGGAAATAGCGAGGATGGCTAAAACAAAGAAAATCTTCTTTCTTAAATCTTTAATATGAAAAATGCGAAGAATTTTTTCAAACATACAATTAATTTTTAATTTAAGCAAAGTGAAAGATTTAAAATACCAACCCTTCTTTTCTAGCGGCTTCAGCCAACATTTTGACGCGACCGTGATATTTATAACCACTTCTATCAAAAACAATTTTTTTGATATTTTTTTCTCGAGCTTTTTTTGCAATTAGCTTTCCAACCTCTGTGGCGATCTCAATTTTGCTGTTTTTTTTCTTTAGTGACTTTAATTCTAAGCTTGTAGCAGAAACAAGAACCTTGCCTTCATTATCATTAATAATTTGAGCAGATATATGTTTAAGACTGCGGAAGACCACAAGACGAGGATGATTTGCCAAGGCCTGCATTTTTCTATGAATTCTTTGTTTTCTAAAGATTTTTTTTCGGCTGATATTGTTTTTCATAATATTAAAATCCTGACCCTACTACTTTTTTACCTTCTTTACGCCGTATAATTTCATCTTTATATCTTATTCCTTTTCCCTTATATGGTTCAGGTGGTCTTAATTTTCTTATTTTAGCGGCTATTTGGCCAACGAGTTCCTTATCAATACCGCTAATTATGATTGAATTTTTTTCAGTTTTAAAATCAATTCCTTCGGGTGCTTTGATATTTACTGGATGAGAAAAACCTAAAGCAAGATTAAGCATATTTCCTTCTGCTACGGCTTTATAACCAACACCCTTATATTCGAGTTCTTTACTAAAACCGTCTTTTACACCGATTACCATATTATTAATAAGCGAACGCCATGTTCCCCAAAGAGCCTTGGTTTGCCTATCAGACGCAAGAGGCTTAACGGTTAAAACATTTTTCTGAAAACTGAATTCAAGACTCTTAGTAGGTAAAAACTTTTCAAGAATTCCCTTGGGTCCTGTAACTTTTATTCTATTTTGATCCAGTTCAATTTTAATATCTTCAGGGATTGTTACTGGTTGTTGACCAATTTTTGACATATATATATTTATTTAATTTCGCAAATAACTTCTCCTCCCACTTTTTTCTTTTTAGCGTCTCTTGCTACTAAAACACCCTGTGGAGTAGAAAGAATAATAATGCCATATCTCAAAATCTTAATATCCTGATATTTAATGTAAACCCTTCTACCCAAACGGCTAATGCGTTTTATCTCCGTGATTGCGGGCTGATTATTAATGTAACTTAATTTTAATACTAATCGTTCGTGTTTATCTCCCGTGCTTCTTTTTTTAAAATCTTTAATAAATCTCTCTTCTTTTAAAACACGAGCTATTTCTATTAATATTTTTGACATAGGAAAAGAACAGGTTTCCTTATGTACCATCAGGGCATTTTTTATAATAGTCAGAGCATTGCTTATTGGATCCATAATATTAAAGTAAAATATAAAATATAAAATGTAAAAATTATGGAAGATCTTTTAATTAATTTACCAATATTTTTATCTTTTATCTTTTATCTTTTATCTTACCAGCTGGACTTTCTAACGCCGGGAAGCTCTCCTCTATCAGCTAATTCACGAAAACATATCCGACAAAGACCAAATTTTCCAATATATCCTCTATTTCTGCCACAACGAAAACAGCGCCTCACTATCCGTGTAGAAAATTTAGGTTTTTTATTTGCTTTAACAATAAGTGCAGTGCGTGCCATAATTTTAATTGTTTTCTTTAAAAATTAATCCTAACTTTTTAAATAATGATAAGGCTTCATTATTACTTTTTGCTTTTGTTACAAAAGTTATTTCTAAGCCAAAATTATATTCTATTTTTTTCTGATGGCTTAATTCAGGAAAAGCAGCAACATCTTTCAGACCAATTGTTAGATTGTGATTTTTATCAATTGATTTTTGTGACAGTCCTTGGAAATTACGCATTCTTGGCAAAATGACCTTAACTAACCGTTCAATAAAGTCGTACATTCTTTTATTCCGTAGTGTTATTTTAACGCCAACAGGAGCTCCTTCCCTGAGCTTAAATCCCGAAATTGCTTGGCGTGCCTTAATAACAATTGGTTTTTGTCCGCCTATAAGAGCCATATCTTCCACAATACGTTCTAAAAATTTGGATTCTTGTGATACAATTTTCCCTATTCCGCTATTGAGAACGATTTTTTCAAGACGGGGAACAGCCTGTGGATTAGCAATCTTTAGCTCTTTCTGAAGGGCAGGAATAATTTTTTCTTTAAAGATTTTTTCTGAATGAGACATAATTATTAGTGCTTAATCAATAATAGCATTGCACTTTTTACAAATTCTAACTTTTCTATTTTTTTCTTTCTTAAAACCAATGCGTGTTGGGCTTTTACATTTAGGACAGATAATTTTGACATTTGAGACATCAATAGGACTTGGAACTCTGAGTTTTTGCCCTTTCTCGCCTGATTTTCGGGGTTTAACATGACGAGTCATCAAATTAAGACCTTCAATTATTAGTTTGTTGTTTTTGGGCAATACTTTTAAAACTTGGCCAATCTTTGTACGATCCTTGCCTTCAGTAATTAAGACTTTGTCTCCTTTTTTGATTTTCATAAGAGTAATAACATTAAATGACATCTTGAGCCAAAGAAATAATCTTGGCAAACCCTCTTTCTCTTAATTCGCGCGGTATCGGGCCGAATATACGTGTTCCCTTAGGTTCTTTACCGTCCAGAATAACAGCTGCATTCTCACTAAACCTGAGGTAACTGCCATCGGCGCGTCTAAAAGGGCTTTTTTGTCTTACTACAACAGCCCTAACAACCTCTCCCTTTTTAACGCTTTTTCTCGGTTCGGCAAGTTTGACTGAAATCACAATAATATCTCCAATTCGGGCATATCTTCTTCTTGAGCCACCCAATACTTTAATACATTGAATAGTTTTCGCCCCAGTATTATCAGCAACATTTAATTTTGAGCCTGATTGAATCATATATATTATACTTTATTTTATTATCCAGCGCTTCTTTTTGCTCAATGGTCTCATTGACTCAATAATAACTTCGTCGCCTGTCTTGAATTGATTATTAGTATTATGTGCAAGATATTTTTTAAACCTTTTGTAGCGTTTTTTATAAATAGGATGTTTTTTAAAAACATTTACCTTAACCACGGCTGTTTTGTCCATTTTGTCAGAAACAATCTTGCCCTTGAGTTGTTTGCGTAATTTATGTTCTGTTTCTTTTTTTGATTGTTTTGTTTGTTTCATATAGGTTATTAAAATTTTCTTTATCTCTCGTCTTGAAAGTAATTTTTATTTTTTTTCTTTGTTTTCTTCTTCTTGAATAATCGTTAAAAGACGGGCAATTTGTTTTTTAGCTTGTTTAATTTGATGAACTTTTTTTAGTCTGCCTGTTTCTTTTTCAAAATTTAGATTAATCAACTTTTCATAAAGTTGATCAAGCTCTTTCTTGTTTTCTTGAATACTCTTTTGGCGAATTTTTTGAGCTTCTTTCATTTTATTATTTAATTAATCAGTAATCAATCTTAACAAATTTAGTCTTTAAAGGAAGTTTATAAGAAGCCTTTTTTAAACTTTCTCGAGCCAGTTGTTCACTTACTCCATCAATTTCAAAAAGAACAGTTCCTGGTTTAACAACAGCAACAAAATGGTCAACATCTCCCTTGCCGCCTCCCATAGGTACTTCCGTTCCCTTATTGGTTATGGGTTTGTCGGGGAAAATTCTTATCCAAATCTTTCCTTCTTTTTTAAGATGACGTGTTATCGTTCGTCTTGCTGACTCAATTTGTCTTGACGATATACGGCAAATCTCAAGAGCTTTTAATCCAAACTTTCCAAAACTTATCTTATTAGCTCGATGGGCTCTACCCTTATAAGATCCTTTTTGCCATTTTCTATGTTTTACTTTTTTTGGAGTCAACATATTTTAAAATTATTCTTTCTTTTCACTTCTAATATCTTTTATTTGCTTTAAAACATCATCCTGCTTTTTACTTCCTTCTTTGCTCTCTTCATCTAAAACTTCGCCTT
>CAYPPP010000007.1:15617-23200 GCA_964412645.1 uncultured Candidatus Saccharibacteria bacterium | reverse complement strand
GTCAGTCAGGGTTCTGTTCAAAAAAGGTTAGAATTTCAACCAAAAGGTACCGCCATAAAAAAGTTTTATCAGGTAGACTCAAGCACCTAATATGTCAAAAGAAAGAAACAAAGCAGTGCCAGCCACATATCTTATCTTAAAAAAGGATGGCAAAATTTTGCTTATGCGACGACAGGGAACTGGGTACTATGATGGCTGGTATTCCGTTCCAGCTGGTCATATTGAAGCCAGAGAGCTACCTATTGACGGACTTATGCGAGAAGCAAAAGAACAAAAAGGAATTGAGTTGTCTAAAAAAGATCTCGTATTTGCTCATTCTATGTACAGGACAAAGCATGATGAAACCGGAGATCGAGTTGATTATTTTTTCGTTACATCTCAATGGAGCGGCGAAATTAAAAACAATGAGCCACACAAATGTGATGATGTTCGTTGGTTTTCAGTTAACGCATTACCGAATAACATGATGCACCATGTGCGCGACGCAATTAAGTATATCAATAAAAATATTCCATATTCAGAACTTGGATTAGGTGAAATAACAAAGAACCCATCAAAATAAACCCACCCCACATACCTTAGGTATTGTGTTGGATAAATGGCCGAGAATGTCCTAAAATTAAGTATAAAGGTAAGTTCTAGACCAGAGTGGCCAACCAAATTACAATTTCAGTAATTTGGAAAGTTTTTGGAAAAATATCTCTATGAGTAAAATTAATATTAAAAACCTTGTTATTGATGTGGTTAAACAATCATGTGAATTAAAAAACAAGTACACCGCTGAAATTAATGCATTAGTAAATTACGCTTGTATTTTTTCCCAAAGTGATTCTGAATTCAACGATTTGAAGAAATGCGCTGACCAAGTTGGTAAAGTTATAAAAAAAACGCTCTCTGGACCGCTTTATCACATTAATCCCATTGAAACGGTTTCTGGTTCGCTTAAATTGTTGAAAATTAGACATCCCGATAAAACTAAGTTAGAACGCGGAGATGCGGATTTCACAGTAAGCGACTATCATGTTTTTAAGAATAAGCATCTTTCACAAGATAATTTCAAACTAATTCCACGCGAAGAGTTTGAGATGATTGAGTTAATGGATCCTAATTTTAATGTAAGAGCGTATTTTTCTCATCCGCCATTAGACAAGCAACTTGGTGTTAATTAGACCAATATTTTTAAAAAATTTATTCTAGTTTTAGTATGCCTAGAAAACTCAAAAGCCAAACAACATTTCTTGATTTAAAAAAACTTACAAGAATAAGAAATATTAAAAAACAGCATTCAGCTGATGTTTATTATAAAATTTATAAACTCTATACTAAAGAAGCTAAAAAGGAAGTAGATTTTGTAATAAATGTTTTGGGGCTTTTACCGAAAGATAAAGTATTTGATTTAGGGTGTGGATTTGGACGACACTCGATTGAACTGGCCAAAAGAAGTTTTAATGTAACGGGTATTGATATATCAAGAAGCTTGCTTAAAATTGCCAAAAAAGAAGCTAGGAGAGCCAAGGTAAAACCTAATTTTATCAACAAAGACATTCGTAAGCTTAAGATTAGGAATGAATTTGTCGGTGCTATCATGATGCTTAATGTTTTTGGGATCATGTCTACAGAACAAGAAGATGAAATAATCCTTGAAAACATTTATAAAAGCTTGAGAAAAAGAGGAAAGATTTTTATAGATTTAAGAAATCCCGAAAAGCTTAAAAAAAATAATCTTTTTAAACCTAAGAAAATAGACAGTTTGAAAGTCCGCACCAAATCTACTTACTACCCAGTTCAGAAACAAGTCTTAGTTGAAAGATATTTTTATGAAAAAGGTAAGCGTAAATCATATAATGTTATTGCAAGAATATATACATGTAGTGAGTTAAAAATACTCTTTGAGAAACACGGTTTTAAAATTATTAATTTTTACGGAGACTTTAATGGCAATAAATACAATAAAGATACTAGTCCAAGGTTGATTCTAGTTGGAGAGAAATTGTAGATATTTTTTAACAAATCAAATAAAATTATTCCCAAAAAGGGGGATTTTTTGATTGAAATTTGGTATAACGAATTTGCCTTGCTAAATAATTTGGCTGGGCGAAAGGAGACGGTTTTATAAGCCGTTTTTTGTTTTTGGATAAAAATGGTAAAATTAAGAAGTATGGAAAATTTTAAAAAAGTTTTTAAAGCTCTGAAACAGAGTTATGGCAATAGTTATGCGTGGACAGAAGTTAGAGAGGTCTTAAGTTCAGAAAGTAAAAATACAGATATCAGCGAGAAAGATGTTCATGATCCTTTTAAGAATTTAATAATTGGCATTTTATCTCAAAATACTAACGATAGAAATTGCACTAAAGCATATATAGGATTAGCCAAAAGAACACAAATTAATCCTCAATCCTTATTCTCTCTATCAGAATTAGAAATTCGCGAGGCAATAAAGCCAGGCGGATTATATAACCTTAAAGCAAAACGCATTAAAGATTTCACGCGAATTATAATGAAAAAATATGGTGGAGATATTACTTCTATAATAGCGCCTCATAATCCAGAAAAAACACGAGAGAATTTACTTAAATTGAAGGGCATTGGCCCTAAAACAGCGGATGTTTTTATCAGTGAGTGTTTGGATTTTGGCGTGATAGCTATTGACACAAATATAGATCGCGTAGTTAAAAGATTGGGGTTTGTATCATCTAATGCGGGATATTATGAGACAAAAAATGCTCTTGAAAAAGAAATATCTCCAAAAGAAAGATTGCGTGCTCACGAGCTCTTGATTAGATTAGGACGAGATTACTGTAGGGCTTCAAATCCTCTATGTAAAAAATGCCCTCTTGGTAGATTATGTGAAAAAAAACTTCATTTACCTGCCAAAAAAAATATGTTTATTGATAAAATTAAAAAGGAATTGAGAGCTTACGGAAATAAAGAAAGAGCAAAAGTTCTTTCGCGATTTTTTAAGACAGGAAAGGGAGAATATGGCGAGGGCGATGTTTTTTTGGGAGTTAAAGCACCCGATTCAAAAAAAATAATTCAGAAATATTATAAAGAAACTTCTCTTCAAGATATTCAAGTACTTCTTTTGGATAAAATTCACGAATATCGCTCAATCGCGCTTGGAATTTTAAAAAAACAATACGAAAAAGCTGATGAAAAAAAGAAGAGAAAAATTGTTAAATTTTATCTGAAAAACACAAAAAATGTTAATAATTGGGATCTAGTTGATTGTTCTGCACCCCATATTTTAGGAAATTGGCTATTAGCGCATCAAAAAGAAAGAAAAATTCTTTATAAACTGGCCTGTTCTAAAAATCTTTGGGAAAGACGAATTTCTATTCTTTCTACTCTTGCTTTTATCCGCCAAAAGCAATTTGAAGACGTTCTCAAAATTTCTGAAATTCTAATTCGCGATAAACATGACTTAATTCATAAAGCAGTCGGTTGGATGTTAAGAGAAACAGGCAAAAGAGATCAAAAAACTGAGGAAGGATTTTTAAGGAAATACCGTGGCATTAGGCCAAGAACAATGCTAAGGTATGCAATTGAACGGTTTCCAGAAAAAAAGCGCAAATTTTATATGATAAAATAGATGTTTGAAAAAACATGTTAAAAGTTAATATAAATATAAAAAAATATTTTGGATTCAAAAGTTATTTTGAATTAAAAAATCCTTAATACACCAATTTTTACGTTAAAAATAAGATTTAATGGAAAAAAAAGAAACTATAACTCAAGAAAAACAAGAATCATGGCTTAATAGCGATATTTATTTAGAAAAATTAAAAGAACTTGGAGCCGAAAAATACGTTGAAGCATATAAAGAGGTTTTAGGATTCTCGGAAGCTATCAGAAAAAATGGGGGCAGAGCCTTATTGGTTGGAGGTTGCACTAGAGATATGGTTCTTCAAAAGGTTTCTAAGGATTTTGACATTGAAGTTTACGGACTTGAAGCTAAAACAATTGAAGAAATAGCAGAAAATTATGGTAATGTTTCAAGTGTTGGCAAGGCATTTGGTATATTGAAAATATTTATTAATAGTGGAATATGTCTTGACGTTTCTTTGCCAAGAACTGACTCAAAAATAGGAGAGGGACACAAAGGATTCAATATAAAAACTGATCCTCATATGAGTATTGAGGATGCAGCTAAAAGGAGGGATTTTACAATTAATTCAATGGCTTTTGATCCGCTAGAAAATGAGTTATTTGATCCCTATGACGGGAAAAAAGACTTAGAGAATAAGATTCTAAGAGCAACTGATTCGGAAAGATTTAAAGATGACCCTCTGAGGGTTTTAAGAGCATTTCAGTTTGCCTCTAGGTTTGGTATGAAAATTGATGAAGATACAAAAGAAATTATTCGTGAAATTATGCCCAATTTAAGAGAACTTCCCGGCGAAAGACTTGGCGCAGAATGGAAAAAACTTCTTCTAAAATCAGAAAAACCATCTATTGGCTTGAGACAAGCAATGGAGTTGGGCCTTTTTGAAGAAATTCATCCTGAATTTGCTAAACTTCCCGAAACAGAACAGGACAAACGATGGCACCCAGAGGGCAATGTTTGGGAACATACCCTACAATCAGTTGATGCGACCTCTATGATTGTTCGGAGAGAAGGTTTTGATTTGAATACAGAAAGCAAGGAATCAAATTTTGCTCTTGGTATTGTTATGGCGGCACTTTGTCATGATCTGGGAAAACCAGAAACAACCAAAATTCATAAAGACGGCAAAATAACATCTTACGATCATGAGACGGCTGGAATAAAGCCAAGTAAGACATTTCTCTCAAAAATAAGGCTTGACTACGAAACCCGGGACAGAGTTTTAATGCTTGTTGAAAAACACATGCGCCCGCTTTTATGGTATAGAGAAGAAATAAAGAGAAAACAACCAATCAGAGATAAAACCATACGAAAATTAGCCAGAAACATCTGGCCCTCTAATATCAGAGAATTAGCATTAGTTTCCGAAGCTGATTATAGAGGGAGAACTTTAACTGGTGACCCTGACATGGAAACAAAATTTCCTCAAGGAAAATGGTTAATGGAAAGAGCAACTGCTTTAAATGTTGATGGTGGCCCTGCACCACATTTAATTAAAGGACAAGATTTTATAGATTTAGGCTATAAAGAGGGAGCAGAAATTGGTCAATTGATAAATCTATCAAACAATTTGAGAGATAATAGACAGATGGATAAAGAACAGATCCTTGAAGAATTACGATACATTGAGGGTGCTGATGAGGCTATAAAAAAATTAAGACAAGTATTGTCTGATAAATAATAGCAAATATATTTATGATTCGCGGTGTTTTATGTATTTCTTTACGTTCTTTGTTAGAATTCTTTGACAATTTTGTAATATATGTAAAAGTATGCTAAAAATTCACACAAATATAAAAAAATATTTTGGATTCAAAAGTTATTTTGAATTAAAAAAATATTTTGGATTCAAAAATCTTTTTGGATTTGATGAAGATTGGCTTGAAGATACAGCCAAAAGAATATTTAAGTTGCTTAAAAAAGGAGGAAATTACGAATTTGAGATTAGCATTATTAGTTCGGAGGAGATCAGAAAATTAAACAAGAAATTCCGCAATAAAGACAAATCTACAACAATTCTTAGTTTTGTTTCGTCTGAAACCAAAGGTGAGTTTATTGAAGCTCCTTCAAAATATAATTATTTGGGCGAAATTTTTATATGTCCAGAAGAGATAGAAAAACAGGCAAAAGAAATTAAGACATCCACCAAGAAACAGGTGACAAGAATTCTTGTCCATGGTATACTTCATTTGTTGGGATATAGACATAATACAGATAAAAGAATGCAAGAAATGGAGAAAAAAGAACAAGAGATTTTAGAAATTTTAAACGTTAAATATTGAAATTAAATTTTAAAGTTTTTTTATTGATATGCGTAAAAACATTGTTGTCGGACTGGATATAGGATCATTTAATATTCACGCTGTTGTTGCTGGTATTCATCAGGATACTGGCCGCATTGAGATTGTTACTAGTTATACTGCCCCCTCAAAAGGAATAAGAAGAGGAGTTGTTGTTGAGCCCCAAAGTCTAATTGAGGCCCTTAAAGATGTAATTGCTACTATAGATAAAAAATCTTCTTTTTCTATGTCTAATGCTTATGTAACTATTTCCGGATCTCATATAGAAACCAAAACAAGTAAGGGAGTAGTTGCTGTTTCTCGTGCTGACGGCGAAGTTTCTGATGATGATATTAGAAGAGTAATGGAAGCGGCCGAAACTTTTTCATTACCGAAGAATAGAGAGATTATTCACGCAGTGCCTCAAGATTATGCTGTTGATAAAGAAATGGGCATTGAAAATCCTAAAGGTATGACTGGTGTAAGATTAGAATTAAATGCTCTTATTATTGAAGCATTTAAACCCCATGTTAAAAACCTTAATGAATGTCTTGAAAAGAGTGACATAAAGAATGAAGGTTTTGTCTTTAGTCCTTTAGCATCGGCTCAAGCTTGTTTAGCAAGACAACAAAAAGAATTAGGTGTTGTTATCGTTGACTTTGGAGGATCAACGACCGATATTGCAGTTTATGAAGAAAATCTAATTCGCCACGCTGCTGTTTTGCCGGTGGGATCAAGCCATATTACCAACGATATTGCCATTACTTTTAAAATACCTATTGACTTAGCAGAAGCCCTTAAAATTAAATTCGGTTCAGCCTTGGAAAAAACAGTATCTAAGGTTGAAAAAATAGATTTTAAAAAATTTGGCATTGCCGAAGAGAAGATTGATAGGATTGAACTGGTTAAAGTAATAGAGGCAAGGGTTAAAGAAGTTATGGGATTAATTAATAGAGAATTAAAAAGCATTAATCGCGAAAAAATGCTTCCTGCAGGAGTTGTTTTGGTTGGTGGTGGCGCCAAATTAAGCCATATTGTAGAATGCGCTAAAGAAGAATTAGGTTTGCCTGCTCAGATAGGATATCCTATAGATATAGAAGGATTAATTGATGAAGTTAATAGTCCAAGTTTTGCAGCAGCTGTAGGTTTAATAAAATCATCTAAAGATCTACGCCAAAGAACTTCCTCTTTCAGTAAGAACGAAGCGCCTTATGGAAAAGTTTTTACAAAGACGAAAGAATTCTTCAAAAATTTAATCCCTTAAATAGAGAATAACAAAAAGAATTGCAAGTTAAGAAGATAAAAACAGAGAAAATTTCTTTGTTTTTTTTTATTAGGAAAAAACTCTTTGTAAACTAATCCTCTGAAATTTTTTGTGACTTGCAATTCATGATTGAGAAGATAGTTGATTCTTCACTTAAATTTTTAAAAAGATGTTATTTTATAACATGATGTGATAAAAACTAATCCTCAAGTTATCAACAGTTTGTTCTATGTTGTTGTTGTATAAGCGTCTGACTTATTTTTGTAATTATTCTTATATTCTGTATAATAGTAATTAAACGAGTGAAATTATAACTGATTTTTATTAAGTCCCGTTTTATTATTAACTCAAAAGAAATCATTTCATTTTGTCGTTATCTTTCAAAGATAAAAAAAATTAAAAATTCATTAAAAATTAAAAAATACTTATAGCTGTA
>CAYPPP010000007.1:0-15607 GCA_964412645.1 uncultured Candidatus Saccharibacteria bacterium | reverse complement strand
AAAGTTATCGGAGTCGGAGGAGGAGGAAATAATTCAGTCACTCGCATGATTGACGCTGATATTAAGGGGGTAGAATTTACGGCTGTTAATACCGATGCTCAACAGCTTCATCATACTAAGGCAAGCACTAAGATCCACATTGGTAAAAATCTTACCAAGGGATTAGGCGCTGGTATGAGTCCAGAAATTGGACGACAAGCGGCCGAAGAAAATAGAGAAGAAATATATGAAGCAGTTAAAGGAGCTGATATGATTTTTGTAACCTGTGGAATGGGCGGAGGCACTGGTACCGGAGCTGCGCCAATTATTGCTGAAGCTGCTAAAGAGGCAGGATCGCTTACTGTCGGCGTTGTCACAAAACCTTTCGGTTTTGAAGGGAAAAAGAGAGAATCTATCGCTAACGCGGGACTTGCCGTGCTTAAAGATAAAGTTGATACATTGATTACTATTCCAAATGATAAAATTTTTCAAATTGTTGATGAAAAAACATCCTTGGTAGATTCTTTTAAAATTGTTGACGATGTTTTGCGCCAAGCAGTTCAAGGAATTTCAGATCTTATTACCTTGCCCGGTGTTATTAACCTAGATTTTGCTGATGTTAGAGCTATTATGTCTAACGCCGGATCCGCTCTTATGGGAATAGGACGCGCTGAAGGTGAAAATCGTGCCGTTGAAGCGGCTAAGGCAGCCATTAATTCCCCCCTGCTTGAAGTATCCATTAATGGCGCTAAAGGCGTTCTTTTCAATATCAGCGGCGGTCCTGATTTGGTTATGCAGGAAGTAAGCGAAGCAGCTAAGGTAGTCACGGAATCAATTGATCCCAATGCTAAAGTTATTTTTGGCGCTGTAATTAGCGATGATGTTAAAAAAGGAGAAGTTAAGGTAACTGTGATAGCGACTGGATTTGACGAAATAAACTCAACACAACAGGAACTTATAGAAGAAAATTTTCGAGAAGCAAATGAAGAAAATGATTCAGAAGACATGGTCTCTCCAGAAAATAATATTAATTTAGAAGCTAATTCTGTATCATCAGATGAAACAGAATTTGAGGTACCAGCTTTTATCCGCAACCGTCTTAAGAAAAAAGGGGGAGAGCAATAAAAGAAAGAAAGTAATAACTATTGCATTACTCGAAAAAAGTAATATAATGGCATTTGTTTGCATTTGCAAAGTTTGCAAAACAAGTGTGGTTTTTATATCTAAAAGTTATATAATAACCAACATATTTTTATTTTACTTTTTTAAATACTATGATTAACGAAATCAATCTTCCCAAATTTCCGAAGACAATACAGAAACTTGCTAACTTTGTTACTCTTCAAATTGATGGATGTTATCCTGGATATGGCATTACTCTGGCCAATTCTTTAAGAAGAGTTTTAATCTCTTCTCTTCCAGGCACCGCTATTATCGCTTTTAGGGTTAAGGGAATTGAACACGAATTTTCAACTCTTCCTTACATAATGGAAGATATAATTAAAATTGGCATTACTCTTAAGAAAGTTTGCTTTCTTTCTCAAGAACCTTTGTTTAATGAGAGGGTTCAGGCCAATATTAAGGTAAAGGGCGAAAGGAAAGTTACGGCGGGAGATATTAAAACGCCAGCCGGTATAAATGTAATTAATAAAGATCTTCTTATCGCAACTTTAACTGACAAAAAAGCTGAATTTGAAGTGGAACTTTTTATTTCTGGTGGTTACGGCTACGAAAAGTCAGAAGAAAGGGAAAAAGAAAAACTACCTATCGGAACAATAGCTCTAGATGCTATTTATGCCCCGGTAACGCATGTCAGTTACAAAATTGAAGACATGAGAATAGGAGAAAGAACCGATTTTAATCGAATAATTATGAGTATCCGAACCGATGGCTCCATTAATCCAATAGACGCTTTTAATCGCGCAAGTTCTATTTTAGCAAAACATTTTGCTTCTTTAGGAAAACCTAAAAAGATTAAGAAAGAGAAACTATCTTCTTCTAAGAAAACTAAAATTATAAAGAAAACCAAGAATATTCCTTCTGCTCCAAAAAAAATAAAAGACATTAGGATTGAGGATAAAATTATCAAAGCTTTGGAGAGAAATGGAATTAAAAGCATTGCTGGCTTAATTAAGAAAAAAGAATCTTCCTTAAAAAAAATGAAAGGAATTGGAGCGCAATCAATTAATAAAATAAATAAACAGCTCAAGAAGTTCGGTCTTGCGCTCAAATCTTAAAATTTATGAGAAAAAGAAAAAAAGGACGAAAATTCGCGAGAAAAAGAGATCAACGCCGTGCTTTAAGAAAAACTTTGGCTGGATCGTTAATAGAAAAACAAAGGATAAAAACAACGCTTGCTAAGGCCAAAGAGTTAAGACCTTTCGTGGAAAAATTGGTAACTCACGCGAGAAAACAAGATGTAGCAGCAATGCGTTATCTATTGCGTTATCTCCCCAAAAAATCAGCCAAGAAGCTTTTAAATGATATTGCTCCCCAATTCAAAGATAGGCCGGGAGGATATATTCGTATTCTTAAAATAGGAGCGCGCAAAAGCGATAGCGCTAAGCTAGCTGTTATTGAATTTATCCTTGCAAAAAAAGAGGAATTAACTAAATCTAAATCGCCGAAGCAACATGGAAAATAAAAATCAGCCATCTTCTAAAAATAACAATGTTGTTGTCTTAGATGCTAAAGAACAAAGTATTGGCCGGCTTGCAACTCAAGCAGTTTTTATCTTAACGGGTAAAAATTCCCCTGATTTTGCGCCTAATGTAATGAGCAAGAACACTGTCCAAATAAAGAATGTGAAAGATGTTAAGTTTACCGGCCGAAAATTAAATACAAAGAATTATTATCATTACTCAGGATATCCTGGTGGCTTAAAAGAAGTTCCCTTAAAAAAAGTGTTTGAAAAGAATCCCGGAGAAGTATTGAGAAGGGCAGTTTACGGCATGTTACCTAAAAATAGGTTAAGAGATAAATATATTAAAAGATTAGTTTTTATAAAAACAAAAGATTAAGATAAAAATTGTTTCCCGAAACAAAAAATCTCAAAATAGCCATTAAAAAATGTCGTTTTAAGTTTTAAGTTTAAAACATGCTTTCTATTCCAAAAATAATTATTTCTAAAAAATTTGTTCAAGCGGTTGGCCGCCGTAAAGAAGCAACTGCTCAGGTTAGGTTATGGACAGCAAGTCCGCAAAAGTCAGTCAAGCTTGGTTATTTTTTTGTCAATGGCAAACCTTTGGCAGATTATTTTAAAAAGGACCTTAATCTTTTAAAAATTGCGCAATCTCCTTTAGAAAAAATTAAATCAGAAGAAAAGTTTCTGGTATCAGCCAAAGTAAGCGGAGGAGGCATTAGTGGTCAAGCAGAGGCCATTAGACATGGACTTTCTAGAACACTAGTAGAATTTTTTCCTAATTTTAGAAAAAAATTAAAAAAAGTAGGATATTTAACGAGGGACTCAAGAATGAAAGAAAGAAAAAAATACGGATTAAAAAAGGCACGCAAGGCTCCTCAATTTTCAAAGCGTTAAAAAAAATAAAATTCATTTATGGAAGAAAAGTTTATTATCCATGGTGAAAAACCCCTAATTGGCGAAATAACTGTTAAGGGATCAAAAAATGCTGCCACTCCAATTTTGGCAGCTACTCTTTTGACTAAGAATCCTTGTATCATCAGCAATATTCCCTTAATAGAGGATGTGTTCAGAATGATTGAATTGATAGAAAGCTTGGGTGTAAGCGTTAAATGGCTGACTAAAAATAAGGTTAGAATTCAAGCAAGAGAGTTAAATATTTCTCAACTAAAAAATGAAATTATTTGCCAATTGCGTTCTTCGGTTCTTCTTTTAGGTCCACTCTTGGCACGATTGGAAAGAATTGAATTTCCATCTCCTGGAGGATGTGTGATTGGCGCTCGCTCTCTTGAAACCCACTTAAAAGCTTTTGAGTCATTAGGGATAAAAATTAATAGAAAGGGAGAGAAATATATTTTCAGCCTTCCGTCAAACACCAATAAAAAAATAAATGACATTGTTTTAAAAGAATTTAGCGTTACAGCCACAGAAAACATTCTAATGTTTGCCAGCCTTCTGCCTCAAAAGACAATCATTCGATTGGCAGCCGCAGAACCTCATGTTCAAGATTTAATTCGTTTTCTCCAAAAATTAGGCGTGAAAATTGAAGGTGGCGGAACTCATCATCTTATCGTTGAAGGTAAGAGTCAATTGAGTGGAGCTGAACATCGTCTTGTTCCAGATTATATAGAAGCTGGAACTTTTTTAATAGCTATAGCCGCAACCCACGGTAAAGCACTAGTTAGAGGCGTTATGTTAGATCATATGGATGCTATCATTTTTAAATTGCGAGAAATGGGCGTACGCTTAAAAATACATCCGCGAAAAGATAATCTCTGTGACATTCTAGTCTTGCCAAGTTTAAAGCTTAAGGCTACAAACATTCAAACCTTACCATATCCTGGATTGCCAACTGATATTCAGGCTCCTTTTGGCGTTTTAGCAACTCAGGCCGATGGAACAAGCTTAATTCACGATCCCCTTTATGAAGGACGGTTGCGCTACGTCAATGAATTAAATAAAATGGGGGCAAATTGTCTTATAGCAGACGCTCATCGCGCTTTCATTGTCGGTCCTACGCCTCTCTATGGAAAAGAAATTACCAGTTTTGATATTCGCGCGGGTGCAACATTAATTATTGCAGGATTAATGGCTAAAGGGAAAACAATTATTAATAATATCTATCAGGTTGACAGAGGATATGAAAAAATTGAAAAACGATTAAGGAAATTAGGAGCAAATATCAGAAGGACAAAGAATTGAGGGTGGAAAATTAGAAATTAAACATGTTTATTAAGAAAATTGGTATCGATCTCGGCACAGTCAATACATTAATATACATTCCTAAAAAGGGCATAGTTCTTAACGAGCCCTCTTTAGTTGTTTCTAATAACAAGAGTGGCAGCGATAGTTTTTTAGCTATAGGAAAAAAGGCAAAGGAAATGATTGGCCGTACTCCAGAAGAAATTAAAGCTTGTTCACCTCTGAAAAACGGAGTCATCGCAGATTATAAGACTACAGAGACAATGCTGAATTATTTTATTAATAAAGCTATTGGTTCTTTTCAATTTTTAAAACCAGATATCATTATTTCTGTGCCAGCCGGAATAAGTTCAAGCGAAAGAAGAGCGGTAATGCAGGCGACGCTTCATATTGGCGCAAAAAATGTTTATCTTGTAAAAGAACCTTTGCTAGCAGCGATTGGAGCAGGGATTAAGATAAGCCAGCCAGCAGGACATATGATCGTTGATATAGGTGGCGGAACATCAGAGGTAGCTGTCGTTTCCCTAGGATCAATTGTTGCTTGCACATCAATTAAGGTTGGCGGCATTAAAATTACTGAAAAAATTATAGATTATGTTCGTAAAAAATATAATTTAGAAATTGGCTTCTCAACAGCTGAACAAATTAAGATTCAGGCAAGCCAGCCAAGCGACAAAGAAAATAACAATCATATTATTGAAGTTAGGGGACAAGATATTATTGATGGTTTGCCAGGCACCATTGAGATTCAAGAGAACGAACTCCATTCTTGCGTCAATGATATCCTTTTAGAAATCACTCGCGCAGTTAAAAATGTTCTTCAAGAAACACCGCCAGAATTATCGGCTGATATTCTAGAAGAAGGGATAACTCTCACAGGAGGCGGTTCGTTAATAAAAGGTCTCGCTGAAATAATTTACACAGAAACAGGTATTTCGTGCCGTCTTGATAATGATCCTTTAACATGTGTTATCCGAGGCATTGGTCACTCTTTACAAAGTTTAAATATCTACAAAAAAGCGTTGCTTTCTAAAAAACCGCTTTAGGGACAAATTACGAATGGGGAATCAAAAAATATGAATTAAGAATAGAGAATTAAGAGATTACCTCTTTATTCATGATTCAGTCCTTTCTCATCTGTTGACTCGCGCGTTCCTTATGCTATAATGATTTTTACTTTCATTTGAGCAAAACTCTTCGCTCCTTTGTTAAGGTTATTGCTTTCAATTTCTGATTAAAAATTGTTAAATTAAAAATTATTTTACCCATTATGCCTACAATCAACCAGCTTGTTAAAAGACCTAGAAAAAAAACAAAGAAGAAATTTAGCACTCCAGCATTAAAAAAGTCTTTTAATATTTTAAAAAATAAACCTCAGTTTTATAATTCGCCTCTTAAGAGGGGAGTGGTAACAAAAGTTTCAACAAGCACTCCCAAAAAACCAAATTCAGCTTTGAGAAAAATTGCACGCGTACGCTTAACTAATTCCGTGGAAATAACCGCTTACATTCCAGGAGAAGGACATAATATCCAGGAACATTCGGTGGTATTAGTAAGAGGTGGCAGAGTAAAAGATCTTCCTGGGGTTCGCTATCATATTGTCAGAGGAACGCTAGATGTAGAAGGAGTTGCCGACAGAAAACAAAAAAGAAGCAAATATGGAACAAAGAGAGTGAAAGATGAGAAGTAGGATTCTAAATTCAAAATTCTAAATTCTAATTCAAAATTTACAAAATATGCGTAGAAAGAAAAAAATAGAAAGAACATTAATTCCAGATCCTTTATATAATGATATTTTAGTAGCAAAATTTATTAATCATCTAATGGTTTGTGGTAAAAAAGCTGTTGCTAGAAAAGTTTTTTATTTAACAATGGAAATAATTAAGACAAAGAGCAAAGAAGACCCGTTAGAGCTTTTTCATAATGCTATTAATAATTTAGCTCCTAGAGTTGAGGTAATTTCGCGACGGATTGGTGGCGCTCATTATCAAATTCCTAAAGAGGTAAGTGGCGAACGCAAAAACACCTTAGCAATACGCTGGTTAATAAGCGCAGCAAGAAAAGCAAAGGGAAAGTCAATGGAAGAGAGATTGTCTGCAGAAATTTTAGCAATTTTGAAATATGAAGGCGAATCTATTAAAAAGAAAAAGGAAATAGAAAGAATTGCAGAAGCCAATCGCGCTTTTGCTCATTTTGCTTGGTAGATTCTGTGATTGATTTCAGTAACGTTATTTTTTTTGGTGAAAAATAAGGGTTTCTCAGTTTCAAATTTTAAGTTAATTTTACCATGCGACAATATTCAATAAATAAACTTAGAAATATTGGTATTATAGCTCATATTGATGCCGGTAAGACCACAACGACTGAGCGTGTTTTATTTTATACAGGAATTTCTCATAAAATCGGCGAAGTTCATGACGGACAAGCCGTGATGGATTGGATGGACCAAGAGAGAGAAAGAGGCATTACCATCACATCAGCAGCAACAACTTGTTTCTGGACGCCTACTTATCGCGAGAAAGATAAACAAAACGAATATCGCATCAATATTATTGATACTCCGGGCCATGTTGATTTTACGGCTGAAGTTGAAAGATCTTTAAGGGTATTAGACGGCGGAGTTGTTGTTTTTGATGGTGTTGCCGGCGTTGAACCGCAATCAGAAACCGTGTGGCGTCAAGCAGATAAATATGAAGTGCCTCGCATTTGTTTTATTAATAAACTTGATCGTTTAGGAGCAAATTTTGAGAAAAGTTTTGCTTCTATTCTTGATAGATTGACTCTTAACGCTATCAAAATGCAAATTCCGATAGGATTAGAAAATAAACATCAGGGAGTGATTGATTTGTTAGTAAAAAAAGCTTTTTATTTTGAAGGCGACCACGGTGAAAAAATTATAATAAAAGAAATTTCTCAAGAATATCAAGAAGAAGTAGAAAAAAAACGCCATGAACTCATTGAAAAAATTGTTGAAACTGATGAAAATTTAATGGAAAAATATCTTGAAGAAAAAGAGCTTTCTATTGAAGAATTAAAGCAGGCACTCAGAAAAGCAACAATTAGTTCTCAACTTGTTCCCGTCTTTTGTGGTTCTTCCTTGAAAAACAAGGGTGTGCAGTTGGTCCTTGATGGAGTGTGTGATTACTTGCCTAATCCTGCCGAACTACCACCTATAAAAGGAACAAACCCAAGAACAAAAGAAACAGAAACAAGAAATCACAACGACGATACACCTTTTGCTGCTTTGGCCTTTAAAATAGCTACTGATCCTTATGTTGGCCAATTAACTTATTTTAGAGTTTATTCTGGCATGTTGAAAAAAGGAACATATGTTTTGAATGCTAGAACTAATAAAAAAGAAAGAATTGGCCGTATTTTAAGAATGCACTCTAATAAAAGAGAAGAAGTGGAAGAGATTTATGCCGGCGGAATTGGCGCAGCAGTAGGCCTTGATAATACTACAACCGGTGATACATTATGCGATATTGATAGTCCAATAGTTTTAGAATCTATTGATTTTCCCGATCCTGTTATTGATGTTAGAATTGAACCGAAAACAAAACAAGATCAAGAAAAAATGGGGATTGCCTTAAGAAAACTAATGCAAGAAGATCCCAGTTTTCATGTAAAAACAGCCGAAGAAACAGGCGAAACAATTATATCAGGCATGGGAGAATTACATCTTGAAATTATAGTTGATCGAATGTTGCGTGAATTTAAAGTTGAGGCTAATGTTGGCAAACCTCAGGTTGCTTATAAAGAAACTATTCTTGTACCAGCTAACGCGGAAGGTAAGTACGTTCGTCAAACTGGTGGCCGAGGACAATACGGTCATGTTTTATTAAAAATTGAACCGAGAGAACAAGGAGAAGGCTTTGAATTTGTTAATAGCATTAAAGGTGGCGCTATTCCTCAAGAGTTTATTCCAGCGGTTGAGAAAGGAATTAAAGAAGCAATGAGCAGAGGCGTCCTTGCTAGTTATCCCGTTGTTGATCTTAAAGCGATTCTTTATGACGGTTCGTTTCACGAAGTTGATTCTTCTGAAATAGCTTTTAAAATTGCAGCTTCAATCGCTTTTCAAGAAGCATGTAAGAAGGCTAAAATAACAATACTTGAACCTATTATGAAAACACAGGTTACAACGCCTCCGCAATTTATAGGAGATGTAACGGCAGACTTAAATTCAAGACGCGCCAAAATTACTGATATAGAAGATCTCTCTAATATGAAAATTATTGATGCTATGGTGCCTTTGTCTGAAATGTTTGGATATGCTACAAGTTTGCGCTCTTTAACTGAAGGCAGAGCAATTTATACGATGGAATTTAATTGTTATCAACAGGTTCCTGAAAACATTATACAAAAGATAATATCGCAACGAAGCTAGGAACACATAATATATAGCATGGAGCACAGAACAGAAGAGACAAAACAGAAGAACTTTAACAGAAAATAGAATAAAGAATCATAAATAAAGAATTAAGAATTAAGAATCAAGACTACTAAGGGATTATTCGTTATTCGTAATTTATACTCTTCCGTCAAGAACCGAAGGTTCTTCAAATTCAAAATTATTTTTCCAGTGTTGACATTCAACTTTCAATAGTTTAAGATATAGTCATTAGTAAAATTTGTTTTAGCGCGGAGGATTATTTTTTGTCTATCTTCTTCTGATAAACAAGGGATACCACTTTGCAAATTTCCAATCATGGCAGAAAAATTTGAACGTACAAAACCTCATGTTAATGTGGGCACCATTGGCCACGTTGATCATGGAAAAACCACTCTAACGGCAGCTATTCTTAAAGTTCTGTCCCTTACGGGACATAACGCCTCTAAAAAGGGCATTAATGAGATTGATTCTGCTCCAGAAGAAAAATCCAGAGGTGTTACAATTAATTTGGCGCATGTAGAATATGAAACCGATAAGAGGCATTATGCTCATATTGATGCTCCTGGTCATGCTGATTATATTAAAAATATGATTACCGGAGCGGCTCAAATGGATGGTGCTATTTTAGTAGTTTCAGCTGCTGACGGACCGATGCCTCAAACACGAGAACATATTTTGTTAGCGCGCCAAGTTGGCGTTCCTTCAATAGTTGTCTTCCTTAATAAAATTGATCAAGTTGACGATCCCGAACTTATTGATCTGGTAGAGGAAGAAGTTAGAGAATTATTAACTAAATATAAATATGATGGAGATAAAACTCCCTTTATCCGCGGATCAGCTCTTAAAATTTTAGAAGGAGTTAAGAGTGCAGACGATGAATTGGCAAAACCAATCCTTGAATTGCTCAAAACCCTTGATGAATATATACCTATACCAGAAAGGGAAGTTGATAAGCCCTTTTTGATGCCAATTGAAGATGTTTTCTCAATTGAAGGTCGCGGTTTAGTTGTTACCGGAAGAATTGAGAGAGGTACTGTTAAATTGAATGATGAGGTGGAAATTATCGGCCTTAGACCAACTAAAAAAACGGTTGTTACTGGAATTGAAATGTTCAATAAAAGTCTTGACGAAGGCAGGGCCGGCGATAATGCTGGAGTTCTTCTTAGAGGATTAAAGAAAGAAGATGTTGAAAGAGGTCAAGTGCTTGCAGCGCCAGGGTCAATCACTCCTCATTCAGAGTTTGAAGCAGAAATATATGTTCTCAGTAAAGAAGAAGGAGGTCGCCATACTCCGTTTGCTGCCGGTTATAAGCCCCAATACTATATTAGAACGGCTGATGTTACTGGAGAAATAAATCTGCCAGAAGGAACAGAGATGGTTATGCCAGGCGACACTATTACTCTTAAGATAAAACTTCAAAAAGAAGTTGCCTTAGAAGAGAAACAAAGATTTGCGCTCAGAGAAGGTGGCCATACGGTTGGCGCAGGAGTTGTTACAAAAATTATTAAATGAGATTGTTAAAAAACTTGTATGCCTAAAACTGAACAAGGAGAAAAAAATAACAAAAAGAAGGTCGTTGCGTCTAGTAAAAAGAAAACGGCTAAAATTATAAAAAAAGACGCTAAAGAAGAACAAAAGATTCGGATTAAGATTAGAGCTTATGATCATCGCTTGGTTGATGAAAGCGCACGCAAAATTATTGATAATAGTATAAGACAAGGAGCTAGGGTTTGCGGTCCTGTGCCTTTACCAACAGAAATTCATAAGTGGACAGTTAATAGCTCTACCTTCGTTCATAAAGATGCTCGTAATCAGTACGAAATGAGAATTTATAAACGGATTATTGATATTATCAATCCCAACGCCAAAATTATTGATTCTCTTTCTAGACTAGATCTTCCTGCTGGTATTGATATAGAAATTAGATATTGAATGTATTGTGCATTTTGAAGGTTCTTCAATTTAAGATTCAAATTTAATTTAACGATGCATGACCTTAATCCTTCAATTTATTCTCAAATTTGTTTGATATAATATAAGGTTTAACCCTTAAAACCTGGTTAAATCCAGGTTTTTTAGTGAATTACTAAAATGACTCAGGAATCTTTAAAATCTATACATTTTATCTTAGGAACAAAGCTTGGCATGTCCCAAATTTTTGATGAAAAAGGCAAGGTTGTACCCGTTACCTTGATTCATGCTGGACCATGTCCTGTTATTCAAATCAAAAATAAAAAAATTGATGGTTATGACGCTCTTCAGGTTGGATTCCTACCAAAGAAAAAAATAAATAAGCCAATGAAAGGCCATTTAAATAAACAAATTTCCCGCTCTCAAGCGTTTAAATACACAAGAGAATTTCGCTTAAGCACGCCTCTTAACTTAAAATCGCAAACAATTATTAAGGTTAATGTTTTTCAAAAAGGCGACAAAGTAAAGATAAGTGGCACTGCAAAAGCAAAAGGTTTCCAGGGAACGGTTAAAAGGCATAATTTTAAGGGCGCGCCCGCGACTCATGGAACAAAACATGCCCATCGCCAGCCCGGTTCAATTGGGTCAACCGATGCTGCGCGCGTTTTCAAGGGTAGAAAGATGGCAGGACGAATGGGTGGAAAAACAATTACTGTTAGAAATATAAAAATTGTTGCTGTTCAAGAAAAAGAGAATCTTTTGGTGGTAAAAGGCGCTGTTCCAGGAAACATTAAAGGCTTGTTAAGAATTGTTAAAACGGAGTTAAAAATACCTATTTGTTGAAATTAAATTATGGAAGTCAATACTTACAACCAAAAGGGCGAAAAAATAGGAAAGTTTAGCTTACCAAAGATTTTTTTTGAGAAAAAAATCAACCATGATTTAATTCATCAAGTCATCTATGTGGAAAGGGCGAATCAGCGCCATCCTTGGGGACATGTTAAAGATCGTTCTGAAGTAAGGGGTGGAGGAAGGAAACCGTGGCGCCAAAAAGGCACGGGACGAGCCCGGCACGGATCAAACCGTTCTCCAATTTGGAAAGGAGGCGGAGTAACCTTCGGTCCAAATAAAAAAAGAAATCTTCATAAAAATATTAATAAAAAAATGCGACGTTTAGCGCTAGCTGAAATTTTAAAAGACAAATTGGCAAAAGAAAATGTTGTTATTTTAAAAGATGGTTTTTCTCTGGACAAACCGAAAACAAAGATTTTCTCGGCAAACATGAAAAAAATATTGCCCAAAGAAAAACCCTCTTCTTGTCTTCTGATAATCAAGGGAGTAAATAAAAATTTAAGTCTAGCGATAAGAAATATTAAAAATATTAGTTTAGCCGATGTTCGCAATGTCAGCGCAGATACTCTTATCAATCCTAAAAAAATTATTATTACCCAGAATGCCTTTAAACAGCTTCTTGAGCGGTTGCACTTATCTTAATTGCTAAAACCTATGGACAAAAAAACAGTTAAAATTAAAAATGAACAACCTGTTTCTGTTGTTAAAAGAAATAAAGATTGGAAAAAAATTATAGAGAATTTAAGTGCGCCCCATGTGACAGAAAAAGCAACAGATCAAGAAAAATTGTCAAAATATATTTTTAAAGTTACTCAGCAAGCCAACAAGACTAACATCAAAAAGGCAATTAGTGCTCTTTACAACAAAAAGGTTAAAAAAGTGGCTATTATTAATATAAAACGAAAGCCTATGCGTAAAGGCAAGAAGGTAGGCTATCGATCAGGATATAAAAAGGCAATTATTACATTAGAAAAAGGTGAGAAGATAGATCTCTTTGCTAAAAGATAATTATTAACATCATTAAAATCCGTACAATATGGCTAAAATTAAACCTCTAAAAAAATTGTTGTCTCCTAGAAAATCCAAAGCGGGACGATCGCATGGTAAAATCACAGTACGGCATCGTGGTGGTGGACACAAAAGAAGATACCGTCTTGTAGATTTTCAACGCCTTGCTATGCTTGGAATTTCTGCTAAGGTAGAATCATTAGAATATGACCCAAATAGATCGTGTTTGATTGCAAAGATCCTTTATGCTAACGGAAAAAGAAGTTATATTTTAGCGCCTGATAAACTTAAAGTGGGTGATAAAGTTATTACAGCAGAAAACGCGCCTATTAAGCTGGGTAACAGAATGCGTTTGGAAAATATTCCTGCTGGCACATCTGTTTATAATGTTGAAATTATGCCAGAACGAGGTGGAAAATTAGCGCGTTCAGCCGGAAATTATGCCCAATTAACCGCCAAAGAAAAGAAATACGCTCAGTTGATTATGCCGTCTAAGGAAATACGACTTATTTTAGCAAAATGTTTTGCTAGCATTGGACAACTTTCTAATCCTCAAGCCAATACCAAAAAACTAAGAAAGGCAGGACAAAACCGTTGGAGAGGTATCCGTCCAACCGTTAGAGGTTCGGCTATGAACCCTGTTGATCATCCTCATGGTGGTGGTGAAGGCAGGTCTCCAATTGGCCTCAAACATCCGAAAACTCCTTGGGGAAAACCAGCGCTGGGCAAGAAGACTCGCAAGAAAAAATATTCAGATAGATTAATTGTCAAAAGAAGGGCAAAAAGAAGAAGATAGGTTGGATTGAAAAATAAAAAGAAAAATATTAATTTTTGACGGAAGATTTAGAAGTTATTAAATATATGTCTCGATCACTTAAAAAAGGATATTTTATTGATGCAAAACTATTGAAGAAAGTAAAAAGGTCCGTACCAGGAAAAGATCCAATTAAAACATGGTCAAGGCGCTCTACTATTGCGCCAGAAATGGTTGGTTATAGTTTTAATGTTCATAACGGAAAAGAACATATATTGGTAAGCGTCAGAGAAGAAATGGTAGGACATAAATTGGGCGAGTTTGCTCCAACACGAAAATTTATTAGACATGGCGGCAAGCTCCAAAAAGAAGAAGAAAAAAAAGGAAAAGGATAAATAATATTTAATTTCAAATTCAATTGTCATGATAATTAATGCTAAACTTAATCATTTGCAAATATCTCCAAGAAAAGTAAGAATTGTTGCTGAAATGATTAAGAACATGAATACAAAAAAGGCCGAGCAACAGCTTTTGTATATAAATAAAAGATCAGCTCAACCGCTTTTAAAATTATTAAAAAGCGCGCTAGCTAATGCTCAACATAATTTTAATATTGAAGAAACGAATGATTTTTATGTTAAAAATATCAGAGTAGATCAAGGACCTACATTAAAACGTTGGAGACCACGAGCATTTGGGCGCGCATATACTGTAAGAAAAAGATCCTCTCACATATCACTTGAAATCGAGATAAAGGACGATAAAATAGTTAAAAAATCTAAGAAAGAAATCTCCCAAAAAAAAGTCGATAACACAATAAATCCTTCTCCTTTAAAAAAGACTGGCGCTGAAAAAACCGCGAAAGAAAAAGAACCAAAAGAATCTTTCTTTAATAAAGATTCTTTTTCTAAGAAAGAACGACTAAAAAATACAAAAAGAAGATTTTTTCAAAGAAAATCCTTTTAGTTGTTACGGTTGATATCGCTTGTTTGTTGACAGAACAGGTATGTTTCAAAAAATTATTAAGAGATAATTTGTTTATAATTCATTTCATTTTATGGGTAAAAAAGTACATCCTAAATCTATCCGACTAGGCATTAACGAAGAATGGCTAAGTCATTGGTTTAGTGAAATTAGCAAGGGCGGACTTAGGGGATATAAAGACAATCTAAGAGAGGATTTAACAATTCGTTCTTATCTTAAGAACGCTCTTAAGAACGCTGCTGTTGAAAAGGTTGTAATTAACCGTTCCCCCCAACAGCTCAATATTGTTATCCATAGCGCTAGGCCAGGTTTAATTATTGGTAGAAGCGGCCGAGATATAGACAAGTTAAAAAAAGAAATTAATAATCTTGTCTTCTTGAAGAAGGGTGTTAACAAATCTCTTTCTCCCAAAAAAACAATAAAAATTGACATTGAAGAAGTAAGAAAACCAGAAACGCATTCCCAATTAGTAGCAAGAAATATAGCTGAACAGCTTGAAAAACGTTTTCCTTATAGGCGCGTTATGAAAAAAACACTTGAGAAAATCATTTTAGATAAAGAACTTAAGGGCGTAAAAATAAAATTAGCCGGCCGTCTGAATGGATCAGAAATTGCTCGTTGCGAACAATTAAGTAAGGGCAAGATACCTCTTCAAACTTTAAGCGCTAAGATTGATTACGCTCAAGAAACTGCTTTTACTACCTACGGCACCATTGGCATCAAGGTTTGGATACATAAGGAGAAGGAGTAAATAATTACTAATTACTAATTACTAAGCAAGTCCCAAATTTCAATGACTCAAATTTAAAAATTTTAAAGTATGCTATTACCAAAAAAAGTAAAACATAGAAAATGGCAAAAAGGATCTTATAAGGGTAGAGCC
>CAYPPP010000006.1:12641-24847 GCA_964412645.1 uncultured Candidatus Saccharibacteria bacterium | reverse complement strand
GTTTGAAGGTTTCTTGATGCACGCTCCGTCACTACAACCATGATAACAATTATGTTTGAAGCTCGTTACTCTACCTGATTCACATAAATACTCAACTAACATTCCATCTTGAGAGCAATGATCTATGTATTTTTTTTGGTTGCAAACTAATGTCCCTTTTTCATATTTATTATCTCCGCTGTCTGTATCACTACAAGACATATCGATCATATCTTGAATCGTGAGATATCCTTCTGACCTGCTTTCTATTCCAGGATTATCAGCATCCCAAATATGAATTCTATAATCATCTCCTCCTATGAAATTATCAGTAACCTGCCAATGATATGCTCCCAAAGAAGCAGAAATATTATAAGCCAAATGCCAAGATTGATTGCCTTTTTCAATCTCAATATTTACTTTATTAATTTTTGAACTTGTCCATTCAACAGTTTCCATTATCCCTCTGGTCCAAGAACTCTTGTGGCTAAGCGAAGTAATTTTAATAAAGGGTTTTTCTGTCGGCAAAACCTCAATTGTTGTTAAGGAATCACTGCTATTCCCATCATTATTAGAAACGGTAAGTTTAATGGGTAGTAACGATGCCTCAAGATTTGTGTTTGACGGCATTCGAGTATAAGTATGTTCAAAATATAAAATTTTCTTACCATTGCTAACTTTTTCTAATATAACTTTAGGATGAAGCTCTTTTTCATCGCCCCAATCAATTGTATAGTTAAGATTATCATTTCCTAAATTACAAATCTCAGCTTTCCAAATCCCTTTTTCTCCAACTCTAAGTTGAGAGGGTCCAGCAAACCTTTCTATAATGGGCAGAACACCACTAACCTCAGAAAGAATATTAAAATAAGTGTCGCTTGTGTCTTCGATTAATCCCGAATAATCTACATCCCAAATTTTAATTTTATAGTCATCGCTTTTTTCGAAATTTTTCTCCACTTTCCATAAATAACTCCCCAAAGAAGCATCAATATTATAAACTATGTGCCAAGATGTTGATTTTTTAACCAGAGCAATATTAATTTTGTTTATATTCTCTGCTCTCCAAGTAATTTCATAGTCTTCCCCAGCCTTTATTGTTTCTCTTCCATTAGGCAAAATGATTTCAATAGTAGGTTTCGGAGTAGTAAGGTTGACAGATAATTCCTCTGTTGTGCTGTGCCAATTTGAGTTCCAACATTGAATTCTTAGATTTAGTGGAGTTTGATAGCCGCTTGTTGGATGGCGAGCATATAATTGTTTGGTTCCCGATTTTGGAAGATTTGTTAAATGCATCCAATAATTTCCTCCTACCAATGGCATCGCAAGACCCGATGCATCGCAAGAAAGAGCTTCTGGCGCATTCCACGATATGGTAAATAAAGCATTATAGGGAAGTTTTTCAGGGACCTTATCAAATCCATTAACTTCAGTTATTTTGAAATCTATATCAAGGACATCTTCATCAGCAAGTTTTATGCTAAAATAATCATCGCTAAGATCAGAATCGTTAGGCGCTAATTTAGAGTAATCACCGTCAATAATGTTTATTTTATAAGTTTCTCCAGGAGAGATGTCATCAATAATCCAACTATAACTTCCTAAGTCGGCATCTATGCCAGTCGCTATATTAATTCCTGAATAAGATCCGTATGCTATGTAATTGCGTATAGCAATATCAATTATTTCTATATCTTCACTATTATTCCATTTTATCTTAAGTGTATCACCTATCTTTAAGTCCTCTCCGCCATTAGGCGAGACGACGGTAACCCCGCTTTTACACACCCCACTCTCACAACCGTAAAGACATATGTGGTTTTCTGTTTTAACTTCGCTATTTTCACAATAGACCTCGCTAAGAAAACTCGTGCCGTCATAAGAGACACAAGTATCTGAAAAAGTAAGATAATTATCTGTTGATGCTGTGCCATATGTGTAATAATCCTTTCCTCCATCTGAATCGGTGCAAATTGAAGTTGTTGCGTTTACATCATGATTGTTAAAAATGTTTGTTATCCCCAAACATAAAATTAAACTAAAAACAAAAATTAAAGATTTTTTAATATTTTTAAACATATTATTGAAATCAAAAAATTAAATGCTTTAAAAGCCAGATTGTCTATTATTTATATTTTACCTTAAATAAACATATTTTTTAAGTGGATAAGGTAAAAAGACGTAGAGCTCTATATCTAAGTTTATTGCCAATACTCTGATATGCATGTAAGTACACACATAAGTACGTGCGTTCAAAATAGGAAAGAGGTTCTCCTTGTTTTATAATAACTATTTGACAATTTTTATTTTAACTGATACGCTTTTAATAGTATTTTGCATATGTAAAAGGAGGATACAATGGCTAAGCGAAGCTTCAAAATTACTTTTTCTGACGAAGGCTTTGAGAAATTGAAGCTTTTAAGAATTTTGTCTGAAGCCGCTGACGAAGAAACGGTTATAAAAAATGCCTTAGCATGGTATAGAGTGACTTTAGCTATTTTAGCCGCAGGAGGCTCTGTTGTTGTTAAAGATGTTCCTGTTAATGACATAGAAAAAGTATTGTCTGGATACCGAGATGTCATGAGTTGGCTCAAAGATTATCTGAAGTGATCTGAGATAGTATTACAAAAACGATCCAAAGATTGGATCGTTTTTTTTATACTATTTGTATATTGTATTTTTAGTGATATTTGTCCCAACAACATTTTTTGTACTTTTTGCCAGAGCCACACGGACATTTTTCATTTCTGCCTGTATGCCTGAACTCAGATGGGATTTCTTGGGCAAGATTTTGTTGTTGTTCCTGTTCCTTGGCAAATTTTTTAATTGGTGTTTCTTGAGACAATTGAGGTATAGTCGGCATTTTTTGATCCTGAGTTTTAGCCGCTCCCTTAAGGATAATCGGCGCTTGGCTTCTGGAAAAACTTGTTGGCATCTCTTCTCTGATCTCTATGTGTAAAACACGCTTAAGAACTTCTCTTCTTGTTTTGCTTAAGAATTCTTTAAATCTTTGATAGCCCTCATTTTTATATTCAACCAAGGGATCTTTCTGCGCGTAGGCTCGCAAACCAACGCTATCTCGTAAATAACTCATTCCATCCAGATGCTCCATCCAAAACATATCAATTGTTGATAAAAGCAGGGCTCGCGACAAATTGATAAAATTCTCTTTATCAATTGCTTTTTTAATTTTATCAATTTTTTTGTCAAAAAGTTCTCTAATTAATTCTTTTATTTTTTCTTTTCTCTTTAATGGCAAAATGTTTTCTTTTTTTATTTCAAGAAGAGGACCATGAATATTCTCATCTTGATTAAGTAGTGTTTTTATTTCCTCAGAAACTTCTTCTATGTCCCACAGTTTTTCGTCTTTATCGGGCAAAAGGACATTAAGAATCTCATCAATTTCTTTTTCTCCATATTCTTTAAAAATCTTATCAAGCACTTGTGTTTCTAAAATTTCATTTCTTTTTTTATAAATGGTTTCACGATGAATGTTCATAACATCATCATATTCCAAGATGTGTTTTCTCGCATCAAAATGAAAACCCTCAATTTTTGCTTGAGCTGATTCAAGCGCTTTAGAAATCATTCTATTTTCAATGGGCTGATCTTCGGGTATGCCGAATTTTCCCATCAGATTTTTAATTCTATCTGATCCAAAAATTCTCATCAAATCATCTTCTAAAGAAACAAAGAATTGTGATTCGCCCGGATCTCCCTGTCTTCCCGAACGACCTCTTAACTGATCATCAATGCGACGAGCTTCATGACGTTCTGTACCAATAACACATAAACCACCCGCTTTTTTAACTTTCTCTGCTTCTTCTGAACTAGGAGGATTTCCTCCAAGAACAATATCAACACCACGGCCAGCCATATTTGTTGCTATAGTAACAGCGCCTGAACGCCCTGTCTGGGCAATAATTTGACCTTCTTTTTCATGCTGTTTTGCGTTTAAAAGATTATGTTGAATGCCTTCTCTTTCAAGCAAGGACCCTAAATATTCATTTTTCTCAATAGAAATTGTACCGACCAAAACTGGCTGTCCTTTTTGATGACATTCCTTTATTTTTCTGATAATAGCCGTAAATTTTCCTTTTTCTGTTTGATAGATGCTGTCTGGTCTGTCTTTACGAATCAAGGGTTTGTGGGTGGGAATAGCAGTTACATCAAGTTTATAAACTTTATGAAATTCTTCAGCGCTTGTTAGCGCGGTACCAGTCATACCTGCAAGTTTCTCATAAAGCCGAAAATAATTTTGAAAAGTAATTGTTGCTAATGTGCGTGATTCTTTTTTAATCTCAACTCTCTCTTTCGCTTCAATTGCTTGGTGAAGACCTTCTGAATAACGACGTCCCGGCATAAGACGACCAGTAAAATCATCAACAATAACAACTTGCCCATCTTTAACAACATAATTTTTATCCTTTTTAAAAAGGATATTTGCCTGAAGAGCTTGTTCTAAATGATGTAAGATATCAAGATTTTCACCATTGTAAATATCTTTTATTCCTAATAATTTTTCTACTCGATCTATTCCTCCTTCTGTTAAGCTTACCGCCCTCATTTTTTCATCAACATTATAATCTGATTCTTCTTTCAATCTCGGAGCAATTTGGGCAAGAGTTTTATAAAGATCGCTTGAACGCGTGTCAGGCCTAGAAATAATTAAAGGCGTACGCGCTTCATCAATTAGAATTGAATCAACTTCATCCACAATAGCATAGTGATGTCCTCTTTGGCTTTTTTGGGACAAATCGTACACCATATTATCGCGAAGATAATCAAAACCAAATTCATTATTAGTGCCATAGGTAATATCAGCGCTATAAGCTTCTTTTCTTTCACAAGGTTTTAGGAATTCTTGAACAACTTTAAAAGATCCTAATTCATCTCTTTTTTCATCTAATTCTTCTCCTTCCCGCGCTTCTTTCTTATATTTTGGATCGTAAATAAACGACTGATTTTGCTGTTGAATAGAACCAATTGAAAGCCCTAAGAAATGATAAATTTGCCCCATCCAAACGGCATCCCTTCTTGCCAAATAATCATTAACCGTTACAACATGAACGCCCTGGCCTGAAAGAGCGTTTAAATAAACCGCTAAAGTAGCGGCCAAAGTTTTTCCCTCGCCAGTTTTCATTTCAATTACTTGTCCTTTGTGAAGCGCAATAGCGCACATTAATTGTTCGTCAAAATGGCGCTGATTTAGGGTCCTTTTTGCTGCTTCTCTAACTAAGGCAAAAGCAAGCGGTAGCGCTTCTTCAACTTGCGACTTGCGACCTGCGACCCGCGACTGAAGAGTTTTGCTTTTTTCTTTAATTTCTTCATCAGAAAGTTTCCCAAGTTTTTTCTCAAGTTCATTGATCTCACCTATAATTGGTTGGAACTTTTTTAAGTATTTTTTATTCGCGTCACCGAAAATTTTGGAAAAAATAGACATATTTTATTTTGTAATAATTAACAATATATATTGTACACATAATATATCAATTTGAAAAGAAAAATCCCGCCACTTTTGTTGTATAACGAAAATTATTGCTTTGGCAAAAATAAAAAAAAGCCATTCCACTAGGAACGGCTTGTGATAAGTGTTTCTTTCTCAGACCTCTGACTGTAGGCCAAATCAAGAATCTTATTTAAATCAACATCAAATTTCTTCCTTAACCACGGAAGAGCAAGATGAGTTGCTACCATTGATGGTGTTTCTCGTATCTCTGTGAAAGTTTTCAAAACCCAATCCTCTAATTTTTCAATAACAATCTCTATTAGTTCATCTTTATCAAGAGGAACATTTTTCGCATTTTTGCATCCAAGAGCAAGAAAAAGTGAAGTCATAGTTGTTGAGTTTCTTGCCGATAATGGTATAGTGCCGAGGAAAATCACTTCTTGAGCTTCGTATCCTGTTTCTTCAAGAAGCTCTCTTTTTGCTACATCATACGGATTTTCCTTTGTAAAATCAGCATTTCCCCCAGGAAGATGTTGTAAAATCTGCTCAACACCTTGATAGTATTGACGACAAGTAATGACTTTGCCATTATCGGTAATCGGTAAAATTATTGACCAATTAGGTTGAATGTACCTATGAAAGGCCTGAATCTTACCTGTTGAAGGATTCTTAAAGCGTTGAATTGTCAATTTTTTGTCTTGACTAATTGCCACTACAACTTCTTTGCCTATTTTTTGCCAAGGAACCACTTTATTTACTCTCATCCCTTTCCTCCTTATTTCATAAGCATCTCTTGTAGTTGCTTGAGTAATGTCAAACTATTAGCTGCTACAAATCCAAGTTTATTGCCTTTCAGAATCATATGTCTTAATTCTGGTTTCTTAATGAGAATAATTTCTTTTTCAGAATTAATCTCATAAAACTGCACATATCCGCCAGCGCCTAAGACCAAAGGATAACCTGCTGCCCAATCCCAAGGTTCTTGAGGGCTTTGTACAAAACCATCTACTTTTCCAATAGCTAACATCGCTAATCCCAAAGCGCACGATCCCATGCTATTGGCGATAAGAAATTCCCTGCTAACTTTATTCAGTAAGCCATAAAGATTCGCATGTCTAGGTAAATCAACTCCGTAGAGAATTACTGATTTGCCTATTATGTCTTTTTCACAAGAAACCCTTGCAACGCTGTCAACATCTCCATGTTTAACAAAAACACCGCCATCAACTGTCCCATAAACAGTAAATCCACCACCAAAAACAGGAGATGAAATAACTCCGCCAACGTACTCCTTCTTCTCAATTAGGCCTAAAGAAAGAGAAAATTGATCCAATCCAGAAAAACATTGAGCAGTACCGTCAAGAGGATCAACAACCATAATTAAACTACCCTGTCTTACATCATTTTCGTTGGCTAAAGAATTTTCAAAATTAACCCCAACTTCTTCCTCTGTTACAATGAGCGCCTTAGGAAACTCACCACGCATTCTTTTGAGAATGATTTCCTGCGCTTTCATATCCATAGATGTTCTAATGGACTGATGACTTTCTTTTTCTAAAACACCTTCTCTTATGGTTTGATCGGTTCTTGCTATGCGTGTTATGCGCGCTACTTCCTCAAGTGTTTCCCGAGCTACATGTATCACTCTTGGTAATTGTGATATCTTTAGATCTATTTCCTTTTTCGTTAACATTTTTTCCCCTTTTTACAATAATAAGAACTACTTACATTATACATAAAATAAGCATTTTGTCAATCAAGTTTTGTTTAGCGACACACAGTTAATCTAAAAATTTGCAAAAAAAATCCCACAGCTTTTGTTTGCTGCGGGAATTATTGTTTTAAATGCCGATATTGAGGAAAAATCCTTGTCCAAAGATATTTCTTTATCTTAAGGGGCAAAACTATATCTGCAACTCGGGCTATTATCTCCCAAAGAATGCTTCTTTGGTTTAAATAAGGAGAAGCTACAAATACAAATTCCATGTGCGACATTGAAGAATCCCTTTTCTTTAATTTCTTAAGATAGCCACTAATGCGTCTAAGATGGCGCCGATTACTGACTAAATAAACTTTAGTCCATTCTCTTTCCTTAATAATAGGCAATGATTTAATCAAATTTGTCCAGGTATCGTATGATCCTCGTTCTAGAAAAATCTGATGCCAAGAAATTCCCCTTGTCACGAACCAATCTTTCATATCATCTGCAATAACTCTATTTGAGGTTAAATCGGGACAATGAACTCCGCCGGTAGCTAAAATTTCAGAAACAGAGCAATTTGCCCATAAAGCCAAAGTTGTTTGAAGTCTTGATTTAACATCTTTATCAAGTTCTCCTGTCTTTTCGTAAGCGCTTGAAAAAACCAGAATTCCAGCTTTTTCCTCCATTTCTCCTCCCTTTACAATAATAAGAACTACTTACATTATACATAAAATAAGCATTTTGTCAATTCTTCGGCAGGATCAGGATCAATTCAAAAAAATCTGCGGAGAGATGCTCTACGCAGATTTAATTCTAATATTAGTTTATAGCTTGTATTAATTCGCTAAAGATTCGCGACAATTTGTAACCTACATTCCTTCTTCTCTGTTTCTCCCCCCCTTTTTTTTAACAAAAGCCAAGGGAGAAAAATGAGTTATTGCTTTCCATACTCTTGCCTGTCTTCTTTCTTTAGCGAAAAATTTATCTTTATAATGTTTTAACTCTCTAATTATTCTTATCTCCATTTTATCAATCGCGCCAAAAATATTTTCACTCCTTTCTTCAGCATGAATTGTTCTATTTTTTAAAACAATGTCAATTTTTGCTTCAAAGTAATTTCCTTTATGATGATGTCGAGTGGTTTTAGAAAGCTCAACCCAAACTTCATTTTTGCCCTTAATGTAAGGTAAAAGCTTTTTGATAGTTGTAAGTTTCTTATTCAAGTAGTTCTCAATGCTCTGAGACATTGTAAAGCCAGTAGTTTTTGTATGAATGTTCATAATAAATTAAAAATAGAAAATAACAATTTAATATTAAAAAGAAGAACCTTTCGCTTTACTCAAGAACCTTGACGGAAGAGTGTAAGAACCTTTCGCTTTACTCAAGAACCTTGACGGAAGAGTGTAAGAACCTTTCGCTTTACTCAAGAACCTTGACGGAAGAATTAGAAATTTAAGACAAAATATCCTTTTCTGTTTTATAATAATCCCTTTCTTGATTATTAATAATATAAACACCATTCCAATTTCTTCCTGAATTAATAAATTCTTCTCCTGAAATGTTAAGCCAGTGTTTTTCGCCTATACTGTCAATTTCATAAACTTTTTTATCTTCTTCAGCCCGGATTAGATTACTTTCTTTATAAAGATTTAATTCATAGCGCGAGATTTCTTTAATTTTCTCCCAATTCAAATGCTTATAGAAATCAAATATTTCTCCTGACTTGATGTGTCTTTTATATTTCCCTTTAATAATATACACCTTATAATCTCCCTTTGCTCGAACTAAATCGCCATCAGACAAGGAAGAAAAAAATGCATTTTGTATTGAGTTATTTTCTGTTTCATTTGTAATCGTTCCATTTACAGCAAGAGTTTCATTATTCTCGTCCTGAGTGTTTATTGTAAAGGTAAAATTATTATAATCTAATTTCTCGTCTTGATACTGTCCTTTATACGATACATAAGGCATAATGACTATTTTTTTAATGTCTTTGCCAAGGTCTGATATTAAAATTTCTCCCTGATTATTTTTATTAAGTAACCAATCGCTGACAACATAGTTGTCGCTAATATCTATTTTTAAAATCTTGATTTTGAAACTGCCTCTTTCGGGTTCTCCAGAAAAATCAATTTTTATATCGCTAATTTCTCCTTGCCCTGCTTCAATCTCATACCAAAACGGGCTCCATTCTTTCATCATTGCAGTTCTTTGAAGCATTAAATCCCCAAAGATTTTATAGGTAGCGGTAGGATTAATCTTAAGACTTTTTAGCAACGGATTAACATAGCCGTAAAGCGCCCCTTTTGCCGTATTATTAATATAACAAGCTACTATCCAATCAGAAAAAATTTTGTCAAAAGTTTTTCCCGTTCCGATAATATCTAAGGCATTGTTAATAGCCTCAATGCCCGATTTATCGCTTTTAATAATTTCTCTAAAAAATTGATTGCCATAATGATCGGCCATATATTGTCCCAACAAACTTATGGAAGAATAATCATAAATCCTTCCCCGCCATTCAGTCAGCGAATCAGATGAATATTGTTCAAACTTATCAACTCTTACTTTAAGATTCGAATTCTCATAATCTTCGGCATCATAACCAAGATAGGTGGAAACGTACTCGCTCCTCAGTTCGTTAAGCCAAATATCATCTACAATGTTATGGATTTTTTCTTTTTGATTAAAACTAATTAGGTGTTGAAATTCATGAGCAATATAAGCATTAAGACGATTATCTAAAATATAATTTGTATTTACATAAACCATTTCTCTTTCGTTTGAATCAGAGACATTATCAGAAGAGTATTCATTGCCCGGATTAAAATAGCCCCCCACTCCGGCCATAAGGCGTGAGAAAAGAATAGTAATTTTTGGATCATTATCAATACCAGGATTCCAGACATCGCCAAAAAGATCAGTTAATTTGGGATAAATATTCTCATCAAATTCTTTGCCTAATGTTTTAATTTTTTGCTCAACAAGCAGTTTAGTCGTTCTGTTTATTTTGTCTAGATAAGAATTTTCAATATAAAAATATGCCTGGTCTGATTCATAAAATAATTCTGCTTCTACTTCCTTACGGCTTGAAATATCATAAAAAACATCAACATAAAAATTAGTTAATGTTGTTGCTTTTGCCGGCACAGCAAAAACTATCAGCCCAAAAAGACAGACCTGAATAATTAGAATGGGTTTGAAAAAAGATTTTCTCATTTGAAAAATTATAATTAATTATTACATAGTGTAGAGGTTAGACCTCTACGCTTTATTAATTAGCTAAAAAAACGATTTTTTAGCGCTACGGCCCACACTCCAAAAAGAATTGAAGAAATAGCTGTTGTTGAAAAAAGAATTATTTTTGGCTTTAATTTTATTATTTTATTAAACCCCGTTGTTCTTGTCAATTTACTATCATTTAACGGTGTTTTCTTAATAGAATTATTTAAATCACTCACTCCAAACTGCGCTAAATGGTCATTTTGGGCAAATACTTCTTTAATACGAAAATCTTCGTCCAAATCAGCTAATGTTGGTAATTTAACATTATAGCCGAGTGAATTTATCAGTAAATTAAGAGAGATTCCTTTTTTAGGCAGAGCAACTTCTATCGCAGTCTTTGACAAATAGCAGTTATCTTCTGACAATTTTTCTTTTATTTCTTTGCTATTTTGCCAACTTAAGCTTTTCGTAATTTTTTCTGAAAAAATTAAGTTTTGTATTCCTGGTGTGGGAAGATCTGTCCAAAAAAAATCTTCTCCTTTTTTAGCAGCCGCGTAGCCCGACTTGACGTTTTCGTAACTCACTTCATCGACTGTTTCTCCTGTTGGATAAAGAAGCCGCACTTGATCGCTACTGTTGTTAAGCGCTATTTTTGTAACGCTCCTGCTAAAAACCAAATAGCTATTTGGCGCCATGAGTGAATGCTTTGGGAAAACAAAGGGCGATGATCCTCCTTCTTTATCATCTAATTGCCATCCTGATATATCAATAACTTCGTCAGACATATTCAAAAGTTCTATCCATTCGCTTTCTTCGTCTTTGCCTTCTGGATCAGGCAATAATTCTGAGATATAAACTTCGCTCGGATAGATTGTAATTATAATATTATCATTATCTTTCCATTGCCCATCAAAAACTTCAAGCGTTGCTAAATATTTACCAGGATAAAGATAAGTATAATCAAAACTTGCGCTTTTTTCAAAATTTCCATCTCCTAAATTCCAAAGATAAGTTAAATCTCCGCCATCCGGATCGGAGGAGTCAGATGCGTCAAAATAAATTAAGGCACCGACACTTGCAATAATGTCATCTCCAGCTTCAGCTATCGGAGCAAGATTTAAGCTTGAACCTGAACTTTCTTGCGCGACTTCGTCCGTTGTTTGTTCATCCTCTCCGTTTTCTTGTTCTTCCTCATCTTGTTCTTCTTCCTCTTGTGACACATAAGAACTGTTCTCTTCCCCTGGACTTCCTTTTTCAATCGCACCCGCAATAAAACCCCGAGAATCAGTAGCTGTATGCCAACTTTCTATTAAGGAACCGTCCCCAGGAGGAGTATTGCGTTCCATTGAACAATAAATTCCTTCATTTTTTTTATATGCTCCAGCCGCCCATTTATCCCCTTTTACTATATCAATTATATTTTCTTCTTTGTCTTTCAAGATTAAATTACCATTGTTGGTATTAGCTAAAGAAATGTTTCCCATATTTTTTACTCGCCAACCTATAAATACATCAAGCACGGTAGTCTCGAGATCAACGATGCGATCAGCGATTGAATAGTAGGAGATTAGATAAAAATTATTTGCAGAAATAATGTGTTCAGTATTATCCTCTGGAATCGTAAGGGCGCCACCCTTAGGAGATGCCCCTTCAATTATCCATCCTGAAATATTTATGTCTTGGGAAGTCATGTTTTTCAGTTCTATCCATTCATCTTTAGAAGAAACGCTCGAGCCCATCCAGGCAATTTCGTTAATTACTACATCTCCAGGATTAGCTGCTTGAACGATATTTCTAAAAACAAAAAGTCCGCTTAAACAAAGCATCAACAGAAGCAAGCTTGACGGCAGA
>CAYPPP010000006.1:0-12541 GCA_964412645.1 uncultured Candidatus Saccharibacteria bacterium | reverse complement strand
AAAAACAAAAAGTCCGCTTAAACAAAGCATCAACAGAAGCAAGCTTGACGGCAGAATGAGCAGACTTTTAAACATAAATAATATAAATTTGAATAATATTAAATTAGATTATTTCTCCTTTTTAATTTCTTTTAATAACGATTGTACTTCCTCTTTGTTTTCCTCAAAAATTTTCTTAATTTGATCTTTGTGCTTGAGAAGAGCGGGAAGATTATCAAGTTTTAAATTTTTTAACGCGGGATGTTTGCCAATAAATTCCTTAAATTTTTTCTGCATCTTAACCAAATCGTTCGGTGAAATACCCGAAAGATCAACATTAAGCTTAGTGTCATCAACTCCCCAATCTTTAAGCCCTTTTTTAATTTTCCTTTGAACAATTTTATCAAAAATTTTCATATTTTTAAATGAAACAAATATATTTAACTAATCTAGTTTATTTTTATTCCTATTTTTTCTATGCTCTCTTTGTTGTCAGGATTAATTTTCATCGCTTCTTTGAGATGGGAAAGAGCTGTTTCTTTATCAATAGTAGCATAAAAGCCAGCAAGAATAAGATGAGTCCTGTCTCTATTATTTTCTATTTGAGACAATCTTTCAAAGATTCCAATAAACCATTTTCTATCATCCTGTTCTAAAAAGTTTGCGCCAAAAAGAAAGGTCCAAGGAAATTTATCTTGGCTAATAGCCCGCGCCAAAAGAATTCTTCCTTGTTCTTTCTGTCCTCCAAGAAAGTGAATTTTAGCTGCTTCCCAAAACGGACGATAATAGTCGGGATTAAGACTAATAGCTTTATTAGTATATTCAATCATTTTATCAAATTCTCCTTTTCTAAAACTAAGCGAAGCAAGTTCAAAATAGCCCTCAAATTTATTAGGAGCTTGTTTAATAAAATCTTGATAGATCTTTTCTGCTTGATTAATATAGATTGAATCAAAGTTGCTTTTTGATTGATAAAGAGAAGCGAGAATAAGGTTATTTTTTAAATCATCCGGTCGTTTTTGATAAATTTTTTCTTCTTCCTGAATAGCGAAATCAAGATAGGGAAGCAATCCTTCGTCGCCCAATTTCTGATGAATAATATTAAATCCCCTGTTCATTTCATTAATAATTTCCTGAGTACCAAAAGTATTTAATTTTAAGGCCGACTGATATATGGGAAGAGTAATATTAGCTGGCTGTCCTTGATATTCTGATCTAAGCCCACGAACTCCGCGCCGCGCTGCCATCGCAGGTTTAATATTTCCTTGAATAAAGGCAAATCCCAAGATTGTCGTGCCAACTATTAAGATAATAAGGTAGTTTTGATTTATTGTTTGATATTTTTTATTTTTTTGTTTGTTTTCCTTAAAACTAATATAGCTTATAAATCCCAAAATAGAATACCACCAAAGATATGATCCTTGGCTGTCAAACAAAAAGGCGTTTTGGATAAAATAAGCCGCAATAAACGCAATTAAGACAAGACTGGAATCAGAAAGTGATTTTCTTTTTTTCCACAAAACAACAACCGCTCCGCCAATAATAGTAAGATAACTAAGAAGTCCAAAAATACCAGAATCACCTCCTACTTCTAAAATTTTATTATGTGGCTTATCAAACCAAACGTCTTCATAAGAAGCAGTTATTGGATCATAATACCTAGCAAAGGTATAGTCATTGGAACTCCTGCCCCAACCAAGCAAAAATTTGTCTTTCCATCCTTCCCAGTTAATCTTCCAGACATAACCCCGAGTTTCAAGCGAAACCGAATGAAGAAAAATGTTGAAACGACTAGGGATAATCTTAGTGACTGCCCAATTGGGATGAGAGAAAAGAAAAGCACTTAAAGCTAACAAGACACCAAGTCCCGCAAAAATTCCCAAATAGACTTTTCTGTTTTCAGAAAAAAGTCCGCTTAATATTAAGAAGATAACTACGCCTAAAAATACAGCCAATAACGATCCTCTTGTTTGACTAATTAAAATTGCCATCGCGCCCAGAATAGCATTGCTGAAATACATAAAACGCCACCAAAAATCTCTATCCGCCAAAAAAAGAAACAAAGCAAGGAATATTTGAAATACTCCCATTGTCCCAAGATAGGTAGCGTTACCTAGGGTAGAGAATGCCCTTGCTCCACCAAACTGCGCTAAATAAGAAACACCCATCTTCTGAAGAAGCCCTAGAAAATCTATAAAAATAAAAGTAATCAAAATAAGGCGCAAAAACCAAAGCCATTCTTTTTTGGTTCTGAACACATTGCTAAGCACCAAAAAATATGCCCCAAAATGGTACAGATTAAAAAGGCCGTCCATCCGTTCGTAGTTAGACCAAAAGCTAAAGGAAAAATCAAAACCAAAAATACTGGAAACTGTGACAATGGCAAAGTATATTAAAATAGCCCAAGTCAAAAAATTAAATCTTGGTCTATATTTTGGCGCTATAACTATCAAGATAAGGTACAACAATGAAACAATCTCAACGAGAATTTGAAAAGCAATCGCCTTGCCAACAACAAAGGGAAAATAAGTAGATACACTAATAAAAAGCGGAGTTAAGAGGGTTAGTCCTATCCCTAATTTAATAGCAATAAGTAGAAATTTTTCTAAATTAGAATTTTTTAATTGTTGTTTCATTCTTTTAAATTAATGAATTTTTAATATTATTTATAATATTTTGCACCATGAAGAATCTTTCACTATTTTCAACATTCTAAAGGATAGGCTTTTTTATAGCAATCTTCAGTCTCTTCTTCGTTTCCCAATAAACTTTCTGTTTTAGCTAATTCACAATAAAAATCTACCCTTTTGGGAAACTTATCAAGACTATCCAAAATAGTTTTCTTTGCTAAGTTAAAATGTTTTGCATCACCGGTAGTCATTCCTAAAAGCTGATATACTTTAGCAAGACCAAGATAAGATTTAACACTTAAAGGATAATCAACTAAATTTTTCTTGAGTTCTGATGCCAATGCCATAAGAATTTCTTCGTCTTGAAATCTTGTGTCTCCTTCAATAGCCAAATTAGCAATTCTTTCTGTCATAAGCAAGCGAAACTGGTGAGAATTTTGAGGAAAAATATTTAATACCTCTTTGTAGGTTTTTATAATTTCCTTCCCTGACACTTGAGTCTGCGCTGGTAAATTGAGCGTTGCTTTAAAAAGACGAGATGACTTGATCGCTTTCCAGTTATATTGATAAAGACCAACACAAAGAAAAATAATTAAAATTAAATAGAGAAAACTTTCTGCAAAATTTGTGGTAGTTGTTTCTGTTTTTTCTTTTTTGTCCTTATGCTTTTTTATAACGGACTGGTATTCAACATCTAAAAATGCCATAAGGCCAAAAAAAGCAAAATAGCTCACAGGCGTATCAAAGGCAAAAATATTTTGAAAAAGGTAAGCAATCATTAGTCCACTGAAAAATATCGTTATAGTTTTTCTTTTTCTTGAAAGAAACTTAAGATAAAATACCAATGTCCCTATAATGCCCAGGTAAGCTAATAATCCTAAAAGTCCTGAGCTTGTTAATACTTCAAGATATTTATTATGGGGCTTATCAAACCAAGATGTTTCATAGAGAAAAAGTTCTGGCTTAAAGTATTTGCTAAATCCTGATTCAAAATTCTCCTCGCCCCAGCCCAATAAAGGCCTTTCTTGCCACATTGAAAGACTAATTTGCCAAGTAATTATTCTGGCATGTTCAATTTTTAAATCTACAACTCTTCCAAGAGCAGTTTTTTCAAGCAATGGCGAATTTCTAAATCCGTACGCTATCCCGCCCAATAATATCAAAATTAAAAAGCTTAATCCTATTATATTTTTTATCTTTCTTGAGGGTTTCAATATAAGAACAAATAGAGAAATTAGTCCCACTAATCCGAAAATAACGCCAATAAAAGGTCCTCGCGAACCCGTCAGAAGCACTAAAATAAAAAAGAAAATAGCAGCTACCCCAAAAAATACCCGCCAACCCTTTCTTTTTTCACAGAAGAAAAACCACAATCCAATGAATGTTGAAAAAGTAAAGAAAGCGCCTAAATAAATTGGGTTACCAAATATTCCAGCAATTCTTCCAATGGTTTTCCCTGGAGACAATAAAGAGATAATTCCTATAATTACGCTTATTCCCAAAAATACCTGCCAAAATACTTTCCAGTCCTTTTCTTTAAAAAATGCACGTAGAAGTAAAAAGTAAGCAAAAAGATGAAGTAAGAAAAAAACTCCATCCATTCTTTCAAAGTTTGACCAAAAACTTTGAGAGAAATTAATTCCAAAAACAGAAGATAAAAAACCTATTATCACAAAAACCAAGAGTGCCCAGAATAACGGTGTTTTCCATTTAAATTTGTTTTCTTTGGCGCGATATCCAAATAGCAAGTAAGCTAACCAAAGGATCACCAATATTTCCACTACTATCTGAAAATAAATTGCTTTTGAAAAAGTAAAAGGATAAATAACGCTCTTAAAAACTAAAAGGGGAGTTAAAAGCGTTAGATAAAGTCCAATTTTAATAACTTTCTCCAGTTTATTGCTGTTGTTCAAAAAATTCATAAATTTGAGCCCTGCCTGTCGGCAGACAGGGAAGCGAAAATCAAGGTTCTGGCGAAGCCAAGTTCTTATTCTTGGTTTTTGATTCGTTATTTTGTTTTTAATTTTATCAGAAAAAATGTTATAGCACAATAAGTTTTTTGCTTCAATTTTGACGCCAAACTCTTAATTTGCCTTGCTTTTTGCAAAGAAGGCGATAGAATAAAAATATGTTTAGCTTTATAAAAAAACACAAAACGCTTTTTTTAATTGTCGGAGATGTTTTAATTCTCTATTTTTCCCTTTTCATCACTCTTTTCGTAAGAAATCCGAGAAACTTTACTTTCCTGCTTTGGCAGGAACATCTTTATCCCTTTAGTGTTATTTATATAATTTGGCTGTTTGTTTTTTATTTGAATGGACTTTATGATATTAACTTATATAAAGAATCGCTTAAATTTCTTAGAAAATTCTCGCAAGCAATTTTAGTTAATCTTGCTTTCGCCGTTGGGTTTTTTTATTTGCTCTCAGGCAGTATTAATCCCAAAAGAAATCTGTTTTTCGTACTTCTTTTTTTTAGCATTCTTTTTTATCTTTGGCGCCACATTTTTTATCTTTTCATCAAATCATCGTTGCTTAAAACTAATATCGCTTTTGTCGGCATTAACCAAGAAGTTATAGAAATTTTGGAATATCTTTCTAAAAATCCCCATTTGGGTTATAAAACAATTTTTCTTTTAACTGGAAAAAGGGAGAATTCTTTTTTAAAAAAAGTGCCTAAAGAGATTAAAATTTATCAAGGTTTTTCAAAATTAAATAATCTCCTGAAGGAATCTTCTCTTTCGAAAGTGATAATCGCCATGAAACCGGAAGATAATCCTGTGCTCGCTAAAGAACTTTACCATTCATCATCAAATATTGAATTTGTTTATTTTCCTAATTTTTACGAGGAAATAACTTCTAAAATTCCTCTAGAGATGATTAATCGTTTTTGGATTCAACAAGCTCATGACGGGAAAATACATAATTTTTTTAAGCGCAGTTCCGATATCGCTTTAGCTCTTACGGGAGGACTATTGTTGATTACGCTATTCCCCTTTTTGATACTTGCTTATTTTTTAACAGATGGTTTTCCTATTTTCTTTGTTCAGGATCGTATCGGCAAAAATGGAAAAAGATTTAAAATTTTAAAATTAAGGACAATGATTAAAACAGCTGAAAGAGAGAAGCCTCTTTGGGCTGAAGAAAATGATATTCGCGTCACCCGATTCGGTAAATTTTTAAGAAAGACTTACGTTGATGAACTTCCTCAATTTATTAATATTTTCAGAGGAGAAATGTCTGTTGTCGGACCTCGTCCTGAACGACCAGAATTTGTCAAAACGTTAGAAAAAGAAATTTCCTTTTATCCTTTGCGCCATATTATAAAACCAGGCGTTACGGGCTGGGCCCAGATTAACTCTTTTTATGCAAGATCAATTGATGATAGTGTGGAAAAAACGCGCTACGATCTTTTTTATATAAAAAATCATTCTTTCCTTTTTGATCTAAGCATATTGTTGCAAACAGTCAAAATGGTTTTTTCTAAAAGAGAAAAACAAAATTATTAATATTAAACTGTAGGGAGAAATATTTATCCCCACGCCAGTGTGTGGACAAGAATGCCTGTATTTAATTAAAATTGTTATTTTGGACGCCTGAAACGCCTTAGATATAAGGCTTTTTCTAAATCTGATAATCATCAATTTGCCTAAACACCCTAAACCCTTAAAATTAACATATAAAGTGTTTTTGCATCTTTTTTACTTTATATATTAATTATCTACATTTTAATTTTTTACTTGAAATATGAAAGTAATCATCTTAGCTGGTGGCAGGGGTACGCGATTGCCTCAATCAGCCAAAAATATTCCTAAACCTCTTGTTAAAATTTACAATAAGACCATTCTTGATTACCAAATTGAGTCTTTAGAGAGGCGTGGCTTTTCTGATATTAGATTTAGCTTAGGTCATATGGCAGAAAAAATTATTAACTACCTTAATTTAAAATATCCTAAAAAATATGAATGGGTTATTGAAGAAGAATGTCTCGGCACAGGTGGTGGTCTTAAATTTGCTTCGCAAGATCTTAAAAACGATTTTTTAGCTTTCAATATTGACGACTTTCCTTTTATGGATTTTAATGATTTCGTCGGTTTTCATAATCAACATAACATTGAAAACACGATGGCTATTTATAAAGTAAATGATGCAAGAGATTTTGGTCTGGTTAAATATAAAAAAGGTCTTATACAAGAATTTTTAGAAAAACCGAAAGTAAAAAAATCCGGACATATTAATACGGGCTTTTATGTTTTAAGCCCTAAAATTTTTAAAGAATTTCCTCAAAAAGTTTTTTCAATTGAACAAGATGTGTTTCCTCTTCTTGCAAAGAATAAAAAACTGGCCTGCTATCAAAACATAGAACACTGGTTTACCACTGGCACAGAAGAAAGATTAGCGCAAGCCAAAAAATTTCTAAAAAAATATGCTAGAAATTAATTCTAAAAAAGTTTCAAACAAAATTCTTTCTTTCTTAAAAAAAGAGTTTCAACAAAGAAAAAAGAAATGCGCTATTTTGGGAATTTCAGGTGGTATCGATTCGGCTGTTTGCGCTTTCCTCTGTGAAAAAGCTGGGCTTAAGCTTTATGCTATTAACCTTCCTTACAAAAATCAAAGCATTAAAGATGGCGAGTTAGTTGAAAAATCTCTTAAACTGCCTAAAGAACAGATTATAACAATTGATATAGGAAAAGCAGTTGATGAGCAAATCAAAGAACTAAAAAAATATGCGAAACTTGATTCGGTTGATAAGGGTAACATTATAGCTCGCCAAAGAATGATAGTTCAGTACGCCTTAGCAAGAAGATTAAAGGGCTTAGTTATTGGAACAGAAAATTTAAGCGAGTATTGGCTTGCTTATTTTACTTCTCACGGCGACCAAGCTTGCGATATTGCTCCTATTGCTAATCTTTTAAAAACTCAGGTTTATGAAATAGCAAAATATTTAAATGTTCCAGAAAAAATTATAAACAAATTGCCATCGGCTGATTTATGGAAAGGACAAACCGATGAGAAAGAATTGGGTTTTAGTTATGCTAAGGCCGACCCGATTATATATTTATATAAAATTAACAACCTTACAAAAGAAAAAATAATTGAAACTTATGGTTTCAATAAATCGCTCGTAAGCAAAATAATTAAGAGAATTGATTCAACAGAATATAAAAGAGAAAATTCCCCAAAATGTATTTTTTATTAATATTATGAAACAACTAAAATTATCTGTTATTGGATTAGGAAAACTTGGCATTTGTACTGCTGTCTGCCCAGCTTATCGGGGCTATAAAGTTCTTGGACTTGATATTAATCAAAAAACAGTTGATCTAGTCAGCCAAGGAAAAGCTCCAGTTGTTGAACCCCGCTTACAGGACCTAATGGATAAAACCAAAGACCGACTTAAGACAACGATGGATTATAAAAAAATTATTGACAATTCAGATATTACTTTTTTAATTGTTCCGACCCCGTCAAAGCCAAGTGGCCATTTTTCAGACAAGCTTCTTAAAAATGCTCTCGTGCCTCTTTCTAAACATCTTAAAGGAAAAAATGGTTATCATCTTTTCGTCATTACTTCAACAGTTTCGCCCGAAACAATTGAAAAAAAATTAATTCCACTTATTGAAAAATATTCTGGGAAAAAACTTAATAAAGATTTTGGTGTTTGTTATAATCCAGAATTTATCGCTCTTGGCAACGTTATTAAAGATACGCTTAATCCCGATATGGTTCTTATTGGCGAAAGCGACAAAAAGGCCGGTAATATTCTTGAAAAAGTTTATAGAAAAATGTGCCAAAATAAACCATACATTGCAAGGATGTCAATCATCTCTGCTGAAATAACAAAAATTAGTCTAAATGCTTATATAACAATGAAGATTAGTTACGCCAATGTTTTGGGCAATCTTTGCGAAAGAATTCCAGGAACGGAAGTTGATAAAATCAGCGAAGCTTTAGGAGCCGACAAAAGAATTGCCCCATATTATTTAAAAGCAGGTCTTGCCTACGGCGGACCATGTTTCCCGCGCGATGGCCGTGCTTTTGTTGCCTTTGCAAAAAAATATAATTATGACGCTAAACTTGTTAAAGCAACGGATGCAATCAATAAATTACAAATAGAATTAATTACTGAAAAAGTTCAAAATATTTTTAAAAATTCCAAGAGCAATACCGTCTCAATTTTGGGACTTTCTTATAAACCAGATACTCCTGTTATTGAAGAATCGCCCGCCATTTTTCTTATTAAAGAGTTACTTAAAAAGAAAGCTAAAATTACAGTTTACGATTCTTTGGCAATAGAAAATACAAAAAAACTTTTTGGAAAGAAAATTTGTTATGCTAAATCAATAGAAAGTTGTATAAAATCTTCTTCGGTTGTTATTATAACCACACCCGAAAAAGAATTTTCTAAAATAAACAAAAATTATTTTAAAAAATTGACAACCATTATTGACTGTTGGCGAATTTTGCAAGATAAATCGCTTGGTAAAAATGTAATTTATGACGCTATCGGAAAGTATGAATAACGAAATAAAAGAAGTAAAACGATAGAAGAACCTCCCTGGTTTACCAGAGAGAACCTTGGGTTTTACTGAAAAATTATGAAAAAGATAGAAAATGTAAAACAATACTGGAACAATAGACCTTGTAATATTTATCATTCAAAAAGTAAATTTGGCACAAAAAAATATTTTGATGAAGTTGAAAAAAGAAAATATTTTGTTGAGCCCCACATCCCATATTTTGCAAATTTTAAAAAATGGCAAGGTAAAAAAGTCCTTGAACTGGGTTGTGGCATCGGCACAGATTCAATTAATTTTGTAAGAGCTGGGGCGGATCTAACTATTGTTGAATTGTCAAAAAAAAGCTTAGACATCACCAAAAAGCGATTTAAAGTTTATGGACTTAAAGCAAAGTTTTACTTGGGCAACATTGAGAGATTAAGTGAGTTTTTGCCAAAAGAAAAATATGATTTAATTTATTCTTTTGGCGTCATTCATCATACGCCACACCCAGAAAAAGTAATTAAAGAAATTAAAAAATATTGCAAGTCATCAACTGAAATTAGAGTTATGCTTTATTCAAAATGGTGTTGGAAGGTTTTTTGGATAATTGTTGGTTATGGCAAAGGTCAATTCTGGAAAATCAAAAAGCTAGTTCCTCAATATTCAGAAGCTCAAACTGGCTCACCTATAACTTATGTTTATTCTTTTAAAGATGTGCGCCATTTAATGAAAGGATTTAGTGTAATAAAAATATATAAGGATCATATTTTTCCTTATGTAATTAAAGATTATAAAAATTATAAATATAAAAAAGTTTGGTATTTTAGATATTTACCTCATTTTCTTTTTAGATGGATAGAAAAAAGATTGGGTTGGCACACATTAATTGTCGCAAGGCCAAAAAAACATATATGAGAATACTCTTCATACAACCAACCGGAGACAAGAGGGGTCATTATGGCATTTACACTACCAATGTTTGCCAACAAATGGCAAAACAAGGCGCTAATGTTACTCTTTTTACAAATAAAATTTATCCAAATAAGTTTATTGACCAAAAACCACTTTTTAATATTGTTGAATTTAAAAAAGGGAAGTATGTTTTTGAAAAATTTGATAAGATAAAAAAACGCTTTCCTATATTTTATACTTTTGGATATCTAAGAAATTCTTTTACTGCAATTTCTGAAGCTCTTAAGTATTTAAAAAAGAATGATTTTGATATTGTTTTCGTGATGGATACAGAATACGCAATTCTTTCTATTCTTTTAAAATTTTCTCGCATTAAAATTCCTCCATTAGTTCTGATGGTGCAAGCAGCAAATTTCTCCTTTTCTAAATTTGCTGGCGGAACTATATTAAAAATTTATAAGCTCATTCAAAGAATGATCTTGAAAAGTGTTATTCCTCAAAGAATAAAAGCTTTTTCAGTTTTAGGAGAGTTTCATAAAAAGGAACTAAAGAAACAATTAGACCTCTCTAGTGATTTCCCTATAAGAGTTGTTTATGACGGCGCTGACCCTCCCAAAAAAATTATTAGTAAAGATGAAGCCCGAAAAAAATTGAATATTACCGAAAAAATTCCTCTTTTCCTCTTTTTTGGAATGCTTAGGAAAGACAAGGGCATTGAATATCTTTTAAATGCTGTTCGTTTCATTAAAGACGAAAAATTTAAATTAGTTATTGCGGGATCATTGTTTGACTACACAAAAACAGAGATAGAAGCAATGATTGAGAAATTAGACATCAAAGAAAAGATTGTTCTGCGTCTTGGATATATTGAAGATCACAATGTGCCTTTGTATTTTTTTGCTTCTGACGCAATTGTTTTTCCTTATAAAAAAGTTTATACGGGCGGAACTGGTCCCCTCTTAAAAGAAGCTGCTATTTATAGCACGCCTATTATCGCCAGTAATGTTTCTGAAATGGGTCGCTTGGTCAAAAAAAATAAAATGGGATTAATTGCAGAATCGGAAAATTCAAAAGACCTGGCGCGACAGATGAAAAACTTTTTATCTATGACAAAAAGCGAGAAAAAAACAATGGCAAATAACGCAAGAAAAACGGCAAATACTTGGGATAAAATGGCAAAAGAATATCTATCTTTTTTTAAAGAAATTATCAATGAAAAGAATTAAAAAATTCCTTTTTAATAACATCAATCAAAAACAAACCATATTTAAGAATACTTTTTGGTTGACGGCTTCTGAAGGCATAGTTAGGTTATTAAAATTAAGTCTAATTATCTATGTCGCTCGTATTCTGGGACCAACTGAATATGGAAAGTTTACTTTTGCCTTAGCGTTTATTTCTTTATTTGCAATTTTCTCTGACCTAGGCATTTCTCCGATTGTTGCGCGAGATTTTGCAAAAGACGCAAAGAAAGAAAAAGAGTTTTCGTCTGTCCTGTCTCTCAAAATCTTGTTAGCCGTAGGAGGAGTAATTGCTATATTTATTGGATCGTTTTTTATTACTTCTGATCCGTTAATCCGTAAACTTATTTGGGTTTTAGGAGTCTACGCCTCAAGTGGCAGTTTTAGCAGTATCATTTATGCGTTTTTGCAGGCAAGACAAAGAATGGAATATCAGGCATGGATTGTTGTTTTTCAAACATTATTGGTAACTGGCGCTGGATTTTTAGTCCTTTTTAATTTCCCCTCCGTCCAAAACTTGGCTTTAGCTTATTTATTTGCCAGTTTAACTTCTTTAATCCTCCTTCTTTTAATTTTTAATTTTAAATTTGTTCGTTTAAAATTATCATTTAATAAAGTTATTTGGAAAAATCTTATAAGGATATCTTGGCCGTTGGCACTCGCGAGTATGTTTGCCACGATTTATAATTCTATTGACTCTGTTATGATGGGATATTGGGGACAAATTATTCAAACTGGCTGGTATAATGCTTCTTATAAGATTGTCGGCATAACATTAATTCCAATGGGACTTATCGCTCAAACTTTTTATCCTGCTCTAAGTAGATTTTCAAAAAAATCAAAAAAAAGTTTTCAAAATATTTGGAATAAGCAGATGGAAATAATGATCATTTTAGCTATTCCAATAATGGTAGGTGGCATCTTCCTAGCCTCAAAGCTTATTCAATTTGTTTATAGCGAAAGCTTTCTTCCCGCTACACTTTCTCTTCAAATCCTGCTTGTTATGGTGAGTATTGTTTTTATATCTGGTCCTATGCAACAAGTTTTAATTGTTGTGAACCAACAAAAAAAAGTTTTTTGGATTACAATGACTGGCGCAATTATAAATATATCTTTAAACCTTCTTCTAATTCCTAAGTTTAGCTTAAATGGCGCCGCCATCGCTACGCTTATAACTTATGCAGTAGTTTTCTTTTTGTTGATTAAACTTGTATTAAAATTCACCCCCATTCATCCTATAAATCTAAAGTTTTTTTCGACATTAATCATGTCCATCT
>CAYPPP010000005.1:15513-29617 GCA_964412645.1 uncultured Candidatus Saccharibacteria bacterium | reverse complement strand
TGATTTAATAGGAACAAAGTTTGTTTTAGGAACAAGATTGCCTTTAGGACTTAATTACAATAGTGTCTTTGGCCTACTAATTATATTGTGCGGAGGTATTGCTATTATTCGGAACAGGAGGCAACTTCGCAAAATGCCCGCCTTTTACCTAATTGCTGCTTTTATCATAATTTCTTTAATAAGCATACTTTGGACGCCCCAATTAATTTTGGGATTAAGAGAAATATTTAGGTTATTGAGCATTTTTGTTATTTATTCAATAAGCTTTCTTTTAATAAAACAGAAGAAAGACTTTAAAAAACTTCTTTATGTATTGATTTTTTCATCTATCGTTCCTTTGGCCGTAGCGTTTTGGCAGTATTTCGTTGGGAAAGGAGAAGTCATTTTTGGAGAATTTTTTCGTCGTCTTCACGGCACATTTTTTTATCCTAACAACTTGGCTTTCTTTTTAGTTTTTATTATAACCATCTTGCTATTAGTACTTTATAAATCAAAAAAAATTCAAACAAAATGTTTTTACAGCACTTTTCTTTTCTGTTCTTTTTTTGTTCTTTTAAGAACCTATACAAGAGGCGCTTGGATAGGCGCTTTGATAATTTTTCTTACATTTGGATTTTTTAAACTCAGAAAGGTCTTACTAATAGGACTTTTATTTCTAATGCTGGTATCCATTTCTGTTCCGTTATTACAAGAGAGAATAAAAGACGTTGTAACTCTTGAGCCCTTTAGCTCTTTGGTGTGGCGTTTTCGTCTTTGGGAAAATACGATACCTTTCTTTTTTGAAAAACCTGTTTTAGGGCATGGGCTATCATCATTTCAAGTTTTATCTCGGGATGTTCAAGGGCTAAGCATACTTCCCGCGCCCGAAGCCCATAATGACTACCTTAAAATTCTCATTGAAACAGGCGCTGTCGGACTGACAATATATATCTTGATTTATTTAAAGCTACTTATCTTTAATCTTAGTGTTTATTTTAAGAGCAAAGATAAATATTTAAAAGATATTAGTTTCTTAGCTATTCTACTTTTGGTAACCTTTTTAGTTATGTCCTTTGGTGACAATATTTTACGCGGGACAGCAACTCAATGGGCGCTTTTCGCTTATCTTGGCGGAGTGAGTTCGCTAAATATTAGAAGAAAGAATCAAAAAGGGCAGTAGAGGTCTAACCTCTACACTTTGCAAATTTAGAAAAATGGCAGGAGAAAGGATTGTTCCTCCTCCTGCCCTTTGTTTACCAGAAATTTACATAGATTTCACCGGCTCCAAAACTGTCGTCTCTAGCGTAATCGTCACAACGCTTGAGTTCGGACGGAACGAAGTAGATGATCTCGCCGTGCTGCTCAGGGGTGATGATGAAGATATTGCCCTCAAGCACACCGTTGTTGAGTGGAATGCCATGGATCGTAATGTACATATCGTATCCAGGGCGTGTCTCCCATTCGGCCCAGTAGGTTGAATTGTGGGACATCCGTTCACTTTCATCAGTGGTTCTATCATGATTGGCGTCCCAACCCCAGCCGGTAATATCAGAGCCAAAATAGACTCCCCAGACACCAAATTGAACACAAGATTGAGTCACTACATTTTCCCAAATTGTGCAACAGCCATTAGCGTCCTTACCGTCCCATCCGAGACGAAGTGCCAAATAAAGATTAACGGCCGTTGCTCTTTCCTGACTGTCCCAGGCCGTAACCTCAATCTTAGTGATAGCTCCAAGCCACTCAGTGTCATCATGGCAAGCGCAGGAAAAGCACTCTTGCGCGGATGTCACTGCGGTTACAAGGACGACAAACAACAATGCTAACAACAGAAACTTTTTCATTTTTCTCTCCCTTTTTAAAGTACTTTTTTGGCCAACAATTTGACCGTAAGACAAAGAAAATTGTTTCTTTGCCTGTCGCTCAAATCATTTAAATTTGAAAAATTTATCTTTCAAATCCGAAGAATTTATCTTCATATAATTGGTAAATTAGCAGGGGCGCTTGTTTTTTTACGAAGAATTACGCCTTGCGCCTGGGCTTTAATGGTTGTTTTTTTCTTATATAGCATTGTGTTTGATCTTAGAGAGTTCTTTTTAATGTTATATAAATCTTTATTAGGAAAGAAAATTGTTAATCCAATACTAATTAATAAGCCAGTTATTAAGCCAAAAAATGTATTAGCAATAGCATTGGGCTTAACTGTCATATTGCTTACGATTGTTTTTCCTAAAATTAGCATATTCATTTCCTGATTATCGCCGAGAAAAAGATTGCGTTCGTTAGTTATTATATAAGATATTGTCTGACTAATTTTTTGAGCTTCTTTTTGATCTGGATGAAAAACATTAATTTTCAGTATGCCGGTATTAGGAATAGTTTCAACTATAATAGCTTTCTGCCACTTCTTTACAATTTTTCTTGGTTCCTGACCAAAATAACTTGTTTTTATGTCAAATTTTGACATTGAAACTCTTTCAAAAAAAGCAGGCGAGAGAACAATTTGTTTAAATGTATAAGCCAATTGCTCGGAACCCTTGATTGCAGTATAAGCATCAATAGTCGGGCTTTGTTTCTGAACAATAAGAAATTGGCTCTGGGCCTGATAATAGTGAGGAAGGAAGAAATTAATATATAAACCAAAGGTAGCGGTTAACATTGTAACAATGACCGCTAATTCCCATTTAAGTTTTAAGCTAACGAAAAAATTTTTAATATTCATGGTAGCGTCATCCTATCATAATAGTTTGTTCTTGTCAAGAGTTTTCTCGTTTTTCTGTCAAGATTCTGGATTTCCGTCAAAAAAAACTGACGAAGTCAGATTTTTCTAATACAGGTTCTTAATCTTCATCAAGGTTCTGTTAATACAGGTTCTTAATCTTCATCAAGGTTCTGTTAATACAGGTTCTTATTTTTAATTAAATTAACAGGAGATAGGGTTGACAAGAAAAAAAACTGCGTTAAGATATGATTAAAATCAAATTAGCAAACCTTATCATAGAGTGCTAAGTTAATTTTTAATTCAATATCTGCATAAAATTTTTAAACAGATATATTTAATTGTGTTTTAAAGATAATCATGAACATTAAACCTCTTTCTGACAGAATTTTAATTCAGCCCATTCCATCAGAAGACTTGCTTGATAATGGAGCAGGAAAGACAAAATCAGGGATTGTTCTTCCTGATACAGTTGAAAAAGAGCGACCAGAACAGGGTAAAATTATTGCCGTAGGATCAGGAAAAATTTTGGAGAATGGAGAGCGCCAAAAAATGGAAATCAAAAAGGGAGACGTTGTGCTCTTTTCTAAGTATGGACCAACTGAAATAAAAATTAAGAACAAAGAGTATCTCATTGCTAAAGAAGAAGATATTTTAGCGATAATTCAACAATAATCTGTGTGTATTTATATCATATAATATTATGTCAAAACAAATTCAATTTTCTGAAAAAGCCCGACAGGGAATAAAAAGGGGCGTTGATAAACTTGCCGATACCGTTAAGGTTACGTTAGGACCGAAAGGAAGAAATGTTATTTTAGATAAAGGATATGGTACTCCTACTATAACTAACGATGGAGTGACAATAGCTAAAGAAATTGAAGTTAAAAATAAAATTGAAAATTTAGGCGTTGAAATTATTAAAGAAGTAGCCAGCAAAACCAATGATGTTGCCGGAGACGGCACTACTACAGCGACTATTCTTGCTCAAGCTATTATTGCTGAAGGATTTAAAAATATTGCTGCTGGAACAAATCCTTTAGCTCTTAAACGGGGCATTGAAAAAGCTACCAAAAAAATTCTTCAAAGTCTTAAAGATATGTCTAAAACCATTTCATCACGCGAAGAAAAAGCTGATGTAGCCACCATCTCTGCTCAAGATACGGATGTCGGCAATCTTATTGCCGAACTCATGGAAGACGTTGGTCAAGAAGGCGTTATTACCGTTGAGGAATCTAAAACATTTGGCCTTTCCAAGGAAATAGTGCGCGGCATGCAATTTGATGAAGGATATACTTCTCCCTATATGGTAACCAATGCTGAAAAAATGACTGCTGAATTAAGTAATCCTCTTGTCTTAATAACTGATTTTAAAATTTCTTCCATTAACGAAATCCTACCAATATTAGAAAAGCTTACTGCTGCTGGCAAGAAAGAAATTGTTATTATTGCTGAAGATGTTGATGGAGAAGCACTAGCAACCTTAGTTGTTAATAAGATGAGAGGAACCTTTACTGCTTTATCCCTTAAAGCTCCAGGATTTGGTGATCGTAGGAAGGAGATGCTTCAAGACATTGCTATCATTACTGGTGGGCAAGTGATATCTAAAGATATTGGCCTTAAGTTAGAAAATGTTAATATAAATATGCTTGGCGAAGCCGACAAGGTTCTTGCCACTAAAGACAACACAACAATCATTGGTGGTCATGGTAAGAAATTAGATATTGAAAAGAGAGTGCTCCAAATAAGAGCGCAATTAGAAAAAACTGATTCTGATTTTGATAAAGAAAAACTAGAAGAAAGAATTGGCAAACTTTCTGGAGGAGTGGCTGTTATTAAAGTTGGGGCTGCTACTGAATTAGAACAAAAAGAAAAACAGCATCGTATTGAAGATGCTCTTGCTGCCACGAGGGCTGCGGTCGAAGAAGGCATTGTCCCTGGCGGGGGAGTAGCTCTCATCCGAACCATTAAAAGTTTAGATAGTCTAAAAGTCAGTGGTGACGAGAAAATAGGAGTCAGAATAATCCGCAGAATTCTTGAAGAACCACTGAGGCAAATAGCATTTAATGCGGGAATGGAGGGTTCAGTGATTGTTGATAAGGTAAAAAAATTAGACGGAGCAAAAGGATACAACGCTGCTAAAAATATTTACGAAGATCTGATTAAAGCAGGTATCGCCGATCCTACCAAGGTAACGCGTTCAGCTCTACAAAATGCCGCCTCAGCGGCGGCGATGCTTTTAACAACTGAAGCAGTTGTTGTTGACCTACCGGAGAAAGAAAATAAGGGAATGCCAGCTGGCGGAGCAATGCCTCAAATGCCGATGATGTAAGGGTCGCGAATCGATGCGAATGGAAATAAATAAATATAAATTTAAACATTGAGGATAAAAAAAGCAGAGGAAATTCCCTCTGCTTTTTAGATTAATTTTGCAATGAAGCTAAATGCTGTTAATATTTATTATTATGAGTAACCAAATTTTTAAAATGATTCAACCCAAGAAGGAATTAGGTCAAAACTTTCTTCAAGACAAGAAAATTCTTTGTGATATTGTTAAGTTAGGAGAACTAAAGAACAACGATATTGTTATTGAAATAGGGCCTGGTAAAGGAGATTTGACGCAAGAACTTATTAAGTCTGCTCAAAAAGTTATTGCGATAGAGAAAGATAAAGATCTTGTTCGATTGCTTAGAGAAAAATTTTTTCATGTGAAAAATCTAGAAATTATTGAAGGAGATATAAGAGAAATAATTTTAAACCTCGACCTTCTTTTCTCCAGCGAAGAAAAATATAAATTGATAGCCAATATTCCATACTATTTAAGCAGTTTTATCCTTAGAAGATTTTTGGAAATAAAAAATAAACCTCAAAAAATAGTATTATTACTTCAAAAAGAATTAACAGAAAGAATTTGCGCTAAAGCGGGCAAAATGAGCCTAATCTCAATAATGGTAAATTTATATGGTAAACCAGAGCTTGGATCTATTGTGAAGAAAGAAAATTTTTACCCCCAGCCCAAAGTTGATTCAAGAATTTTAATCATTGACGACATTAAAGATCCAGACGATATAGACAAAAAAATGTTTTTTATAATTTTGCGTATCGGATTTGCTCAAAAAAGAAAAAAACTTATCAACAACCTTCATAATGGACTAAGAATAGACAACGATATCCTCTTAAATGCAATTAAATCTCTTAAATTAAAGGAAACAGTACGAGCTCAAGAGCTTAACCTTGGCGATTGGAAGAATTTATATCAAAAAATTAGAAAAATAATGAGTTAAAAATTGACAAGAAAATTAAAAGGCAAAAAATGCTGAAAATGACGATTGGCAACACAAAATAGACAATTTACCCCCATTTTAAATGGGTATTTTTTGTGTATAATTATATTAATGAAGAAGAAAATTTTCTTCCTAGTTTTTGCTGTTGGGGGAGTATTGTTATTGGCAAGTTTATTCCAATGGAGTAGGCAGGCAGAGGATGGTCAAACAGCTTCTTTAAAACAATCAACAGAAACAGGACAAACAATTTCATCATATTCGTTTTATAAAGATGACGACCTAGATCGTCTTTCAAACGCAAAAGAGATTATTTATGGTTCATCGACTAATGTGCCCGATACAGACGGAGACGGCTATTTAGATGGTGAGGAAGCAGAAAATGGCTATGATCCAATTGTTGCGGGGAGCGCTAAACTTAAAGAAAGGACGAATCTAAACATCACCATTCAGTATTTTTTATGGCTTCAAGAAAAGCAGGGCATTAAAGATCCTAAAATTGATGATGGTTTAATAGGCAAGTTTTTAGAAGATTATCCAGAAGCCATTCAAATTAAATACATTAATACAAAAGAGATTAAGTTTATTTCTCAAGACAACAAAGAAGCTGTCCGATCTTATTTAGCTGAATTAAATAAGATTAGCCTACCTGAAGGCATGATTAGCTACAAAGAAATTGCGAAAAGTTACAGCCAAGACGTGCTTCCCTTGCTTAATGACATTTTAGGGAAGATTGAATTGGCCTATTTGGATTTTACTTATTTAAAAACGCCTCCTTCCGCGGAAAAAATACAACAGGGTTATCTTACAGTTGTTAAGGGATTCTCTGATATTTTTTCTGATCTTAAGTTTTATCAAGAAAATCCGGTAAAAATTGAACTTAATCTAAAAAAAGCTCAAAAACTAATTGAGCTTTCAGAAGAAATTGAAAGAGAAAAGCTGGAACTGATAAAAAAGTTTAAAATAAGCTAGTGTAAATAACTGTAATTTGTATTTTTATATCCTTGAAAACAGTCTTTCACAAAATAAAAAAAATTATTTTATGGGCAATTGGCATTGCGATTGTTTTTGTGATTTTAGTTGTAGTCTTAGTTGATCGCGACGAAGAGACCGGAAAGATATCCATTTCCTTTTCTAATAAAGGGACAAAAATATCTAATGTTGGTTTTACTAATTTGATTAGCGACGAATTGGGATTAGTAGAAATAGGAAAAATTGACTGGTCAGAAGCTTATAACAAAGCATTGGATGAGAAATACAGTGTTCAAACCCCAAGTTCTAATTTTCAACAAGAACCATCGGCTTTAAATAATAGAGAAGACGAGCAAGGTAAAAAAAATGAAATTTTCAAGACGTTTATTCAGTATCTTGCAGCTTCTGAAACAAAGCTGGATGAAAACAAAAATCCTTTTGAGCTTGCGCTTCAATATAGAAACGAAAATCAGAAAGACAAAATTGGCGAACTAATAAGCGATTTAGATAAAAAAATAATTCACGTTGAAAGCATTACGCCTCCCGAAGAAGTCGTTGGATACCACTTAGCAAAACTGGAGCTATTGAGAGAGACGAAGAAAATCTTGGGTACGATTGAGGAATCAGAAAATAAAAAACCCCTGGAAGAAATTGTTTCAGAAAAACAATTTGAGCATTTAGCCAAATTAAGCCTAATTCTTAAAGAATATTTAACTTATTTTTTCTATAAAGGTTAATGAATAAAACCTTAAAAAAGGTTACGAAATCAGTCTCAATAATAATTTTAAGCTTATTGTTGTTTGAAAATAGTTATTATGTGGCCTTAGCATTAACGGACTATTTTGACCCAGATACACCGGGATTTGATATTTGCGAGGAACTTCGGAATTTAATAAATCCCTATGATCCAGCCTATAAAGTGGGGAACATGGAAGGAATTGTCGATACTACGGCAATTACTGGCGATACTGATGATAATACTGTCTGTGAAGATTGTATAAACGGAGGAAAAATTTGGCGTAAGATAGAAAATCAGTGTTATAATGGTTTTCCTCAATGCTGGGCGGTTGGACCACCTGCTAGTAATTGCACTAGCGATGTCTCTGATTGTCCTTCTCCGCCTCCCGTCACTCTTTCCGGTGGCTTTAGTAGTGATATTTTTCAAGAATGGTTTATTGATGCCTGTGTAATGGATGGATATTTAACCGAAGTAGCCCATATTGATCAAATTCACGATTTTGAAGTTGAAGGCTCCGTCTTTGAAGGAGGAGGGCTATTTGGAATTGGCGCTACAAAAGAGATGAATTTAGGCAAGCTTTTTGAGGAGGCATTCATGGAGGTAACGAGAGCGAAAGATGAAACGGGAGCTAAAAATAAGGAACTCACCGAAGCCAGCATGAAAGATTTCCTTTTGGCGGTAAAAGATTCAAATGAGCAATTTATGACTGACTTAATGCAAGCCGTAATGCAACAAGAAAATGAGGGTGCCTTAGAAGAATTAAAGTCTTATGAATTGGCAAAAATTGAAAAAGCGAGAGAAGATGTTAATAAACTAACTTATGAAGTTTACCGGGAACTTAAAGAAGAACCGCTTGTCTATAATATTGGATTAACCGCTGATATAGTTCGTTCATTAGGGCTTAAAGTAAGAGAGGAAAAAAGCGATATTTGTCCTTTTGGTGTTTTAGTCGGAAATCAATGCGTAGTGATTAAAAAAGAGGGCCGTGTGATTCAAAATGTGGACGATTTTGTTTATGAGGAAGCAATTCAAAAAGCACGGGACTTCACAATGTGTTTTTTTGCGCCCGAACGCCATTTTCCTATTGGAGAGGATTATTATTTTGCCGCTAGTTCAACAGAAAGAAATAAAATTCTAAAAAATAATAAGTTTCGCGATGGGACAGAACCGGATTTTACCGCCATTGATGAAGCTATGGGGGTTGCGTCAGGAGGCATGCCTTACTGCGGAAAAGAAAAGATAGCCGAGACAATAAACACTCTTCCGCCAATTGTAGAAGCCGATTATCCTGGATTGCCTGATAATTATTATGGTAATTTTAATGTATGCCAAGCATCAAGAGAACAGGGATCGCGTGACCTTAAGCTTATCAAGGACTGTAGAGAAGAAATAAGAAACGGACTTGATTCTACTTGTAACACAGAAAATATCTGCGAAATGGCAAGACAGGAGGCAGATATTACTTTTGAATACGAGCGCACAGACGCAGATGGAAATCCACTTCTGCCAGGTAAGGGCAGACCCGATTTATTTGAGCCGACAATTAATCCGGATACGGGCGCAAGCCAAGATTTTGACGATTATAAAAAACTTCTTTGTCCCAGCGATCAAATAAAGGAAGATATGAAAAGGGATTATCTTTTTGAATTGGCGCGAAAGTATAAATTTCTCTATCAAGCTCCACCAGAACATTGGTATTATAGCGACAACAAAATATGTCCCTTAATTTTAGCTAATTTAGGATATGATATTGATGGTGTAATTGAAGATGAATTAGGCAATCCGCTCCTTAATAGCACTCGTCGCGCCTACAAATATTATCAAAAGGCAACATGGGAACCCAGCTTGTTATTGGCGGTTGCTTATCGGCCCGATCCAAGCAGTAATGACTATAATCTTCAAAGTTCAGGGCTTTTTAAAAATACTGGCTTTGGCATCCAATCACAGCTTCAAAATCTCATTGGTAAAATTATCAGTGATTACGAGACCCTTAGATTGGCTGAATATAACACGGGTGAAGGGTTAAGGGCGGAAAAATACTTAGTTGGTTTTCCTGACCCAGAAGACGGCAAATATCATTTCATTGATACAGAAAATATTATTTCACCAGCGCTTTTCTTAAAGGAAAAAGTTGCTGCCGCCACTCAAGCTCAATTTGACTTAGCGCAAAAGGCGTGGAAGGATTCGCCCGACCAAGGAGGTAGCGGAGAATTAACTTGTCCTTATCCCTATAATGGCGAACTAGAAGGAGGATTTGCCGCGGCAATTGAGGCGCAGATGAATGAAAATATTCCATGGTGGATGAAATGGCTAACCGGCCCTGTTGTAAAACTTGTAGCCCAGTTTGTGTCTGATACATTAACGACGCTAATACCAGAGATAACCCCAGACATGAGCGTGGAGCAGGCTCACGCCATTCTTAAAGAGAAAACCACAGAGCTGATTTCTACAGGTCTCGCAACTTACTTGAAGGCAAATGGTATCAATCTACATGTTCATATACCACTAGTTATTGACTTAGATGTAACGCAAATGATTGCAGATTGGGCAGCTGATATGGTGGTTGGCTTGGTAGATGATTTTTTGGCAGAAATATTACCCGGCATATTTGGAGACAATCAGGATACAATTGTCTTTGAGTCAATGTGCAAGGAAGGAGAATTGGAACATGGCTGGTATTTAGTTAGCGTACCTGTTGCTAATGGAGATCCGCCCAAATATGAATGCCGCTGGCCTCAATTTAACGATATTACTTGTTCAAACTTTGGCTATATTGTAACTTCGCCTGTCTATTCTCAAGATGGGGGAGCCGGTAACCAAGGACTACCAAATGAACTGCCTGCGCCATGGGAGGACTTTAATGACTATATGAAAATTCCTGATAGCTATAAGGGCTGGTTTGAGGGCGAAATTCAAGTGGGTGAAGATGCTGGCGGAACGCCAATTACAATAACAGGGCACCAAGCAGGCTTGAGAAAAGCACCGCCTGCCTTTGAAAGTCCTGAATACGCCTCTCTTTATTCTGATTTGGCTGATTCCTATCCGGATATTTATGGCAAGGCCTACGATAAAGGCGCAATCTTTCCAACGCCGAGCGAGGATTACTATACTAATAAATGGTATAAAGGTGTAACTCAGCTTTATGAGAAACCAATGTCGGAAATTTTGAGAACTTGGTTCCAGTTTGAAGAAGAAGGCGAACCATATCCTGAGGGAGCGGTTTATAATTCTGGGGGATTAAATCTTAATGCCCTTGCTCAATTTCTTGCTAATCTGAATTTGGCCGACCTTTCTTCACTACTCAGTGGGTTAAACCTATCTGATCTAGCGGCATTATTTAATGGATTAAATCTTAACGATCTTGCCAATCTGAATCTTGCTGATCTTTCTACATTACTTAGCGGTTTAAATCTTAACGATCTTACACAATTTCTTAATGGTTTTGATCCCGATATCTTTAGTAATCTATTGGGGGGACTAGATCCAAATGATCTTGGTAGCTTACTTGGTAGCTTGAATCCTGCTGCCTTTAACAATCTACTTCAAAACGTAGATCCTAATCTTTTGTCTGGATTAGGTATAGATCCTAATAATCTGAACCTTAACAATCTTGGACAATTGTTTGGTGACTTAAGTTCAGGTGATTTTGGTAGTCTACTTAGTAATTTGGGTCCAAGTGATTTTAGTAGTTTTGTTGATAATGCTTTCAGTCCTGATGCATTGAGCGGGTTATTGAATGATTTCAATCCTGCTAATCTTGGTAGCATACTTGGTGATTTAAGTTCTAATATTTTTAGTGGCTTATTTGGCGGTTAAACAGAATGTTTCACTTTTCTAATAAAATTAAAAATAAAAGATTTTTGTTTATTTTAATTCCAGTTCTTTTTATTTTTTTAATAATACCTCGAGAAATTGTGTGGGCAGGGGCTGGAGAATGGATTGCCAATTTTCTTTTAGGATTTCTTGCTCTGATGCTTGCCGCTTTTGCGCAAGTTAGTACTTTTTTAATGAATCTTGGAGGAGATATTTTAGCAGTGGTTATAACCAGTACTTTTAATGAAGGGCTTTTTATTAAAGCGCCTTTTGTCCAGATTGCTTGGGGATTTACTCGCGATTTTGCCAATCTCTTTTTTATTTTATGGCTGGTGATTATTGCCCTATCAACTATCGTTGGTTATAAGGATTATGCGGCTAAGAAACTTTTGGTACGATTAATTGCCATTGCTCTTTTGGTTAATTTCAGCTTAGTTTTGTGCGGTTTTTTCTTGGATGTTTCCCAAGGATTGATGGGATTTCTAACTCAGGGATCTGTTTATGTTGAGAGCGTAGATGATACCACTGGACAAATGGTGGGAGAACCATATTCTTTATCGGAGGGATTGACGCGCGCTTTTAAATCAAAAGGTCTTTTTGGCACAGACAGTCCGTCGGGTTCGGAATTTTTTGGAGGTGATTGGCAAAATAACCTTAATAAAGTTATTCACAATATGCTGATCTTGATTTTTGGATTGGTAGGTGCCTACGCTTTTATTATTATGGCGGTAATGCTTTTAACAAGAATTGCGGCTATATGGATTTTACTGATTTTAAGTCCTTTAGCGTTAGTAGCAAGTATTATGCCTTTTGCCATGAAGGCGTATAAAGAATGGCTAAGTAATTTCTTTAAGTGGGCTTTTTATGGAGTAGTTGTTGCCTTTTTTCTCTATTTGGCGGCAATGGCAGTTTGGGCAATTGATCAAGCTCAAGGATGGAACGACCGCTTTCAAGTTGGCGACTTAATAGAAAGTTCCAATACCCAAATAAGTTTTCTCAATGATTTTTCTAACATTTTAAGTTTTTTGGTGGTAATTATTCTTCTGATGATGGCAAAGAATTTTGGTATAAAGGCTGCTAAAAGTGGAGGCGATATTTTAACAGCCGGTATAACAGGATTCATTGGAGGCAAAGTTTCTGCTTTGGGAGACAAGGGGAAAGCATGGGGCAAAAAGCCATTCCAATGGGCAGGAGGAAAAACAAAAGAAAAAGCAGAGCAGGCTAAAGAGTGGGGCAGAGGTAAGGCTGGCGGATTATTAATGAGGGGTAAAGACATTCCTGGATTGGGCGGAGTTGTCGCGAGAAGAGGAGGCAAGATGAAAGCGAAGAGTACAAAAGCAAAAGAAGAAAGAGTATCAAAAGCATTTGATTATTCTGGATTGTCTGAAAAAGACCAGCTTGCAACTGTTTCTACACTTAAAGGGGATGAATTAGAAAAGATGATGAAGGAAATGATTAAAAATGATACTATTCAAAAACTAGACAAAGAAAATGATCCAAAACAATATGAGGCGCTTCAAAGAATGTATAAGATAGCTCAAAAACCAGGCAACGATAATCTGTTGAAAGATTTTGAGAGAAAAAGATTTGATATGATTACAGATCCGAGTAGTTATAATTTAAATAAAAGAGAAATGGTGCAAGTGGCAGCGAGTAATGATCCCTTGTTAGAGCAACAAATTAAACAGCAGAAACAACAAAGAGCAGAGGACAGAAGCAAAGAAGTTTTAGAAGAAGCTGTTAAGAAGGGCGAATTTAAGAATGAGGACTTTGTAAACAATCTTTCAACAGGGCAATTAACGGAAGTTCTTAAAAACAAAGATGCCACCAAAGCAATTGGTAAGGCAGCCGAGGATTGGACCCAAAGTGTTAAAGATAGTGTTTTGAATAAAGTTCAAGGTGGTTTTTCCGATAATTTTGATGATAGCACTAATATTGGCAAAGATAATATAAGTAGGAGAAATCTTTACGCTAAGGTGAGCGGAGATTATCATAAAGCATTTGACCTTGATCCTCATGCGCTTAATCAACTTCCTGGAATCAATCAAGCTCAAAAAAATCTGGCAATAAAAAGAGTAATAGATAATAGTGAAGAAGCTATGGGCGAAGCAATTAGTAAAATTAGAGGTGAGAAAGAATGGCAAAAATTGGACAATTCTGATGATAATCTTGAATCAGTAGCAAGACACATGGACTCGTCTCAACTTGGCAATGCGGGCCGTTATTTGGATAGTAATACAAAAGACAAAATATATCAAAACCTAGGAAAAATAAGGCACGCTCCAAATCTAAGTAAACAAGAAAGGGATGAAAGAACAAATGTTTACACTAGTACTATGAAGAATGACTTGTGGCCAGGTAGCCAGGCTTACGAAAGATTAGAAAAAATGAGAAAAGATAGAGATGAAAAGAATAAAAAAAGAGATGAAATGAATACATTACATGGCGAAGCCATAGGTGAAGACAAAAAGCGTACAGAAGAAACGAATACGTTACATGGCGAAGCTAAAGAAATGAATAAAAATTACGATAAGTCAAAAACGGAAGAAAAGAATAAAAAAAGAGATGAAATGAATACATTACATGGCGAAGCCATAGGTG
>CAYPPP010000005.1:0-15413 GCA_964412645.1 uncultured Candidatus Saccharibacteria bacterium | reverse complement strand
CATGGCGAAGCTAAAGAAATGAATAAAAATTACGATAAGTCAAAAACGGAAGAAACGGAGAAAAAAAGAGATGAAATGAATACGTCACATGGCGAAGCCATAGGTGAAGACAAAAAGCGTACAGAAAAACAAGAAAAAGATCGTCAGGCAGAAGAACAAAGACAGCGCGAGAGGGATAGAGAAGCAAGAAAATTAAGGAGAGAAAGAGAAAAGATATTAGAAGAAAGGAGAAAAAGAGATGAAGGCGGTGACGAAGGAGAATCAGATAATGAACCAACATCACCGGATAGCGGTCCAACTGAACCTACTGGTGGCGGAGGAGGCAATGCAAAAAATGGGGAAAATACTGGAGGAGGATTTGAAAAAGGAGGACCGACTACAATTCATGCTGATCAGGTTACTATTAAAACCGACAAAGAGCCGAAGATTGAAACTTCTGCAAGTAAAGAAGCTCCCACAAAAACTGGTCCAGCGATTTTAACGCCTGAACCTCGTGGACATGTTAAATTCTCAGAAGGTCCCGGCTGGACGCCACAGCAGAAAAAAGATGTAGACGAAAGACGAGAGGCAAAATATAGAGAAAAAGTTGAAGAAGATACCATGAAAAGAAAAACAATTCTGGGTACTGCAAAAACCATTCGTCCTGAGGATATAGGTGCAAAGGGAGAAGTAGCTATAAGCGGAGAAAAAGAATCTCAAGCGCGTAATTTAAGAGACACTGCTGTGTCTCAAGCGCGAAAAGGGAATGTCGGAGAAGCCCTTAAAACCGCAAACCTTATTGAAGATGATGAGAAACAAGGTTATGCTTTATGGGAGATAGCCTCCGTTCAAGCAGAAAAGAGGGATTTTGGCAGCGCTTTCGGGACTATTAGTAAAATTAGGAATGAAAAAGCAAAGGGTCTTGCTCTTAATGACATAAATATGATGCAAGAAAGAAAAATAGAAGAATAAATTATTGACACAATATGCCAGATATAACCTTTGAAGAAAAATTTAAAAAGCTACCCCCATATGTCCAAGAATGGATGGCGGAAGAGTCCACTGATATTAATGGTGAAATTGCTAAGAAATATAATCTTAATTTGGACGATACTGCTGATATGGTCTGGATAATTTCTCGTGTTATAATAGGAGATATCAAGATAGAAGAATTTTTAGATAATCTTGGAAAAAGGTTACCAAACTTAGATAAAGAAAATCTTAAGAAATTAGCTATAGATATTATCTTTAAAAGATTTTATCCCATCAGAGATTTTTTGGAGGGGGTAGAGGCATTGATTAAAAATTTAGGAGGAGAAGTACCGGAAGGAGTGGAGCCATATAAAGAGAAATATAATTTGTTGCTAAGTCAACATATTATTGAGCCGATAAACCAGGAAGATAAACATGCTTCAATTCTTAATCTGCGACTTGAAACAGACAATAGAATCATCCATGTCGGCATTGGCGAGCTTTTTGAAAAATATCCCGACATAAAAAATCAATTTATTACTTCTCGGCCCATAAAATTAAAAGAACAAGAGGGATTGATTAATGCCACTCTACCAAATTGGAGCAAAAACTACCGAGAAGAAATGGGCGCGCCTCCACATTCAAGCATGGAGCGAGCTGAATATCTTTTTAAATCAGAGAACGCAAAGAAATTAGATGAATCAGAAAGAAAAATATTAAGCGCTACACTTAAGGCCTATGACGAAGGAGGCGAATTGCCAGTTGATATGAACTCAGGAAAGTTAGTTTTAAGCGAATTGTTTCATCAAGATATACAAAGATTACATATAACAGAGACACAACAGACACAGAAACAGCCCAGTAATGTAGTTGATTTAAGGACAAATCATAAATAATATGCGATATCAATTGCCACAATTCATTGAAATGGAAGATAAGCTAATAGGGCCCTTTAGCTTGAAACAATTTATTTATTTAATATTTGTGCCGGCTTTTTGCTGGGGGCTTCAATATTTTGTCAGATTGCCTTATGTAATTTTAGTCGGCGTTATTTTTTTCCCCATAGCGTTGCTTTTAGCTTTTTATAAGCCAAACGGCAGATCCCTTACCAGTGCCATGGCGGGACTTTTGAAGTATATTAGGCGGCCTCAAATGTATATTTGGAAACGCATCCCAACGACAACAAAAACTAGCCCTCAAGTTAAAAAACAACAGAAGATTAAAATAAATCCAAATAAATCAGACAAAAAAGTTAAAGATTTTAAGAAATTAGCGGAAACTTTAGATGAAGGAATAAATTAAATTTATGTCTAAATTAGGTTCTCCATCACAATTATTAGTTCCGATCAAAGAAATCAAGGAAGGAGTTTTGATTTTAAAAACAGGCGCTCTGCGTGCCGTGCTTTTAATTTCCAGTATTAATTTTGCCCTCAAATCGCACGAAGAACAAGAAGCAATTATTATCCGTTTTCAAGAGTTTTTGAATTCGCTTGATTTTTCCGCGCAGATAATTATCCAGTCACGAAAACTTAAAATGGATGAATATCTTGAAAGAATAAAAGAAATGGAGAAAATTCAAGAGAACGAACTTTTAAGGATACAAACAGCAGAATATCATAATTTTATTAAAGAATTAGTTTCTTCTATGGACATAATGAACAAAACTTTTTATATGGTAGTGCCTTATTCTGTCGGAGAAGGCGCTAAGAAAAAGGGAATGTTAAATTTTCTTAAAGAGATTACGAAAAAAGAAACGGCTCAAAATAACGAACAGCGTTTTCATCAAATAAAATCTCAATTATGGCAAAGAGTTGATCATATGGCAGCAAGCTTGTCATCGATGGGCATTAGGGCGGTGCCTCTTAACACAGAAGAATTAATAGAGCTTTTCTATAAGCTTTATAATCCGGGAAAAGAGAGCGATAAAATGGAACTTTCAACGCCGGAAGGAATGGGCTTGCAATCACAAGAAGAGTGAATCATTTATTTAATTTACTATTTGTTTAAATAATCTGTGGATAATAAAATTAGAGAAGAAAAAAAACAAGCACCCGAAACCAGAAAAGAATTTATTGTTATTGAAACGATGCCAGAAAGTGCAAAGGGAGAAATAGGGGAAAATAGAGAGGGAGAGAAGGAAAAACCTGAAGAGTATAGCGTAAGTCATAAAACAAAAAATATAAAAACGAAGAAAAAAGTGCGAAATATAAAAAGTGAAACTAATAAAAAAAAGGGCAAGAAAAAAGGATTGTTATCAAATTTGCTTGGCAGCAAGAAAGATCCAACGATGTATGACAAAGGAGTGGCAACTTTAAGAGATTTATTGGCGCCTTCGGCCCTAAAGATTGAGTCAAAATACATTCAAATAGGCGGTAAGTTTTTGCGCACTATTTTCATTCTTAATTATCCAAGATATCTTCACAGCGCCTGGCTAGCACCAATTATTAATTTAGATCGCGTTCTTGATGTTTCAATTTTTGTCCATCCTATGGATAGCGCTATTATTTTAAAAAATCTTCAAAAAAAAGTTGCTCGCATTCAATCGCAAATCAGCGAGTTAGAAGAGCAAGGCAGGGTCAGAGATCCAAAGCTTGAAACTGCCTATAACGACATTGAAAACTTAAGAGATCGTCTTCAAACGGGCCAAGAAAAATTTTTTCAGACAGGTGTTTATATTGCTATTTATGCGGATAATCTTAAAGAATTAGACGAAGCTGTTGCTGAAATTAGAAATGTTTTAGAATCTCAACTTATTTATGCTAAGCCAGCTTTATTTATTCAAGAAAATGCCTTTAACTCTGTTCTCCCCTTAGCCAATGATAAGCTTCAGATTTTAACTAGCATGAATACCGAGCCCCTATCAACTATTTTTCCTTTTGTTTCTTCGGAACTTAGTTCAAATGATGGCATACTTTATGGCATCAATCGGCATAATAATAGCTTAATTCTTTTTGATCGCTTTAGCTTAGAGAATGCCAACACGGTTGTTTTTGGGATTTCCGGCTCTGGCAAGAGCTATGCTGTTAAATTGGAAGTACTAAGACAACTTATGACTGGCACTGATGTTTTAATTATTGACCCAGAAAATGAGTATCAATATTTAGCGGAAACCGTTGGAGGAACATTTGTAAAAATTTCTCTAAGTTCCCCTTATCATATCAATCCTTTTGATATTCCCACTCCAGCAAAAGATGAAGATCCAGGCAACGCCTTACGTTCACATTTCGGAACCGTTACAGGGCTTATTAAAATGCTTTTAGGCAATGTTTCTGCTGAAGAAGAAGCGATTATTGACAGAGCAATTATTGAAACTTATGCTTCAAGGGATATTACGCCAGAAAGCGATTTTTTAAATAAAAAGATAACTCCTCCTAAATTGGAAGATCTCCAAGAAGTTTTAGAAGGGATGGAGGGAGCAAAGAGTTTGTCATTGAGGCTTGAAAAGTATACTAAGGGTAATTTTTCTCAGTTTTTGAATAATCATACTAATATTGATATTAAAAAAGGACTTATGGTTTTTAATATTCGTGATCTTGAAGAAGAATTGCGACCAATAGCAATGTACACAATTTTAAATTTTATTTGGCGTTTAGTGAGAACTAAACTTAAAAAGCGGCTCTTAATAGTTGATGAGGCATGGTGGATGCTCAAGCATAAGGCGGGAGGAGAATTTCTTTTCAGCATGGCAAAAAGAGCAAGAAAATATTATTTAGGACTTACCACTATTACTCAAGATGTAGCTGATTTTTCAGAGTCAGAATATGGAAAGCCGATTCTCTCAAACTCCTCCCTTCAGCTTCTTTTAAAACAATCTCCGGCGACTATCAGTGAAGTTCAACGGCTCTTTAATTTAACTCAAGAGGAAAAATATTTGCTTCTTGAGGGAGAAGTAGGGGAAGGGCTTTTCTTTGCGGGAACTAAACATGTGGCAATTAAAATAGTAGCTTCTTATAGTGAAGATCAAGTAATTACATCTGACCCTAAGCAATTATTGGAAATTGAGGAGGCAAAAAAACAGTTAGGATAAGGAAATAACATGATAACAAGAAAAAACAAAAAAGAAGAAAAAAAGGATACTGCTCTTTATCAGAAAGATGTTGACAAGGAAGTTTCCTCTGGAGCGTCTTTGCAAGAAGCGGAGAGAAAAGTAAAATTAGAACAACAGCAAAGATTAGCAGTTAGAGGAGCGGGGAAGGCTTTAGCGGCATATATTACGAAGGATAAAACAATGGTTAAAGATATTACTCCCGCCGAGAAGAAAGCGATGAAAGGAGAGGTTAAGGAAAGAATAATGCAGCCGATAAAACATCCATGGAAGTCTATATCGCCAAAACAAAGAGGAAATGACAAAAAAATAGTAAAAAAAGTAGCGAAAGAGGCCGGAAAACAAATAGCAAAGAAAGCTGTGAAAAAATCTGTGATGGCAGTAATTGGACCATTTTTGCCCTTTATAGTAATTGTCCTTCTTATTTTCATTATTATATTTATTGTTTTTCCAGCTCTTGTGTATTATGTTTGTGAAGGAGGAGGGATTGGGTCTATCCCATGGCTCTTGCGCTCAACGCCCTTAGGTCGTTTATGTGGATAATAAAACATGAAAAAATCTAATTTAACTTTCATTTTTCTAATATTAATCTTGATTGTATTCTTTTTTGGTTCTATTGCCTTAGCTACTTCTCAACCTCCACGAGAACCCTATACGTACCACCTAATGGTTCCTTTACCAACAGCTGCGGGCACGGCTACCAGCACTACAGGAATTGTTGATTATATCAGGATTCTCTATTTCTTTGGCATAGGTATTTCAGCGGTTATTGCAATGGGAGCAATTATCATAGCCGGGTTTCAATGGGTAACTGCCGGAGGAAGTTTTGCTCAAGTTAAATCGGCTAAAGATAGAATGTCCAATGCTCTTTTAGGATTAGTCATTCTCTTGGCATCCTTTTTAATCCTCAACACGATTAATCCTGCTTTAGTAACCCTTAGAGAGCCATATCTTTATTTTATTGATTGGGGAAGTGCATTTCCGACAACCCCAGGTGCAACTGGCGTAGGTCCAGGAGGAGGATCTCAATATGTAGATTGTCAGGATGTAATAGCTCAAGGTGGAGATTGTCCAGCGTACAGAAGCGCATTTGGTGGATTATTTGGGGTTTTGCTACCGTTCGATAGAGAAGCAGCATTTATAAATTACTGCAACAATGATTTATGTGGATTGGGTTTAAATTGTAGATATGTTGGTGGGATATTTACTCCTTATCCGTTTGGTGGTTGCGTGGATGATACAAATACGAGTGCTTTTGATACTAATGTTTGTTCTAATATTAATACTTGTTCTGATTATTCTAACTTTAATTTTATGCAAGGAATTATTAATGCTTGTGCTAATAATTTATGTGGTGCTGCTACGGGTCCTTGTTATTGGGGATCTGGATGTACGGGCTGTTCTGCGACCGGAATTACTAATTGTGATCAATATAATAACTTAGATGGTTGTGTTACTAATGGTTGTGGACTTAATTTTCCAAGCGGATGTTTTTGGCAAGGCGGAAGTTGCGACAACGTAGGAGGGCCAGCGTCACCACCACCACTACCGCCACCGCCGGTATCGGGCAATTGGTGTACGGATCCGCCAATTTCAGGCAATATTCAGGATTGCGGGGATTATACCAACACGAATGGGATGTGTGGACCTTCTAATAATGAGAATTGTCTTAATTATTGTGCGTCAGATCCGTGTGGTGCTGCTTTGCTGGGAATGAGCTGTAAGAAACAACTAACAGCTGATCCAGCACATCCAGAGATTTGTGTAGAAATTTAATTGAGATAAAATGAGATAAAATGAGATAAAATGAAGCTCCTTCCTTCACTAAGGCTTCGGCGGGCAAGCAACTCTATTTTGAAGGTTAGGAATCCCATAGATCCTTCACTGTGTTCAGGATGACTAGTAATAATAAACATGAAATTTGATTTTAGAAAAATATTAATATTTGGAATAATAATCTTAGGAATTTTAGTTCTTCTTTTAGGCGCTTTTACTTTATTTTCAAACAAAAAACCGAATGATAACGATAAAAATACCATTGCGCCTCTTGCTGACGACAATCAAGCAACAACTACGGAAGCAGAAAGTAGCAATTTAGCAAATTCAATTGAAGATAACATTCAAAAAATTCAAAAAGGAACTAGAATAAAACAACTTTCTGACCGCGCAGTTATGGGAATTAACCTTAACAAAGAAAGCGATCGGGTAATTTATTATAATAAGGAAACAGGACAGGTTTTTCGTATTAGCTTTGACGGTAAAATTTGGGAAAGAATTTCTGACGCAAAGATTGATAGATTATTTGATATTACTTGGGCATTAAGCAGGAACAGAGTTATTATAGAGCAAAAACTAGGGAAGAAAATCAATAAATATGTTTACGATCATGAAAAAAGAAGAAAATATAATTTAAGCGATAATATTGGGGATGTAGTTTTTTCTCCTGATGGCAATCGCATCCTTTATCACTATTGGGATTCGCGGAAAGAAAGTAATGTTGCTATAGCAAATTACGATGGCACTAATTGGGAGTCATTAATTTTAAGCGAAATGAAAGGACTTAAAATAGCATGGCCAAGACGGGACACAATTAGTTTTATGGCTCCGGAAGGGACATTTTATGGCGCAACGCTTTATTTTACAAAACTTGAATCGCCTTACGATTTAGAAGAAATTATGGATGGAAAATTTGGGCTTGAAGTCAATTGGTCACCTTCAGGAAATAAACTGCTTTATTCTTATAGCCGCGAGAAGGACTTAAAGGATAAAAAACTTTATTTGCGTGACTTTAAAGAACAAACCGAAATTAATTTAAATTTTAAAGCGCTTCCTGAAAACTGTGTTTGGGTAAAAAATGAAAAAAGTATTTATTGCGCCAAGGCAACAAAAAACTTTCTAAATATTATTCCGGCAGATTATCAAAAAAAACTATCTTTAGAAGGCGATAGTTTTTGGAAAATTGATTTAGTCGCCCGAGAATTTAAAGAAATTTATATTCCTGAATTAGGCGAACAAATTTATGATGTTAAAGAACTTATCGTTTCTGACAGGGAGGATTTTCTTTTCTTTGTAAATAATTTGGATGGGAAACTGTACTCATTAAGCCTATAATCATCCAAAACATTATACTTAGATCATTTTTCCAGTAAGGAGTGTCAAACAAGCCGTGAACTAAAAAATATATCATAATTGCCATAAGAATTAAGACATAATAGCCGGAAGGCCCGTAAGCCATAAGGGCTTCTTTTTTATTTTTACTTATTTTGTGGATTGCTTTTAATCCTCTCCTAAAGAACCAAATCAAGATTAAGATAAATCCTATAAATCCAATAATTCCAGTTTGTAGCCAGAAAGCAAGAAAAATATTATGTGGCTGGGGAACGGCCCATTCTAAATAAGGAGGAAAATATTTTTGGTAGTTTAAATAATGTTCTTGAAACATTCCTGGGCCAATGCCCAAGAACCAATTATCTTGAAGAACGCGAGAAGCAGAACGCCAAATCATTAAACGGGAATGAATGCTTGAACGTTGAGTAGTAAATACATTTTGGAGCTTCGGATTGTTTATTTGAGTTGAGACAACAAGGGCGAAAATAGCCATAAAGATCATCAGAGTCGTAAAGGCTCTAAAGCCATAAGGCCATTTTTTTCTTTTTCGGCTAATTTTTCTTAAGTCCTTATTTTTTCTTTTTAATCTCCACAATATGAATAATATTCCTGCCATTATTCCCATCCACGCTCCGTAAGAATATGTGAAAAAAATAGGAATTGAAATTAGGATAAGTGATGATAGCCATAATTTTTTTTCAGTCTTTCTTGTAGTTATAAACCCCGACCAGAGGCCGGTCGTCCTTTGGACGAATAAACCATAAGTTACAAGCCAGCATGGCGCTAAGTACATTGCTAAATGGTTGGGGTGCTCAAAAAAAGCTTTAAGGCGGCCGTCATAAGTGAGATTGCCTCTAAGTAAATATCCAAGAGCAGTGAGGGCAACTATTAATCCTGAAAAAGCAAGAGGTCTAAACAAAGAAACAGAATGATAAAAGGAGTTTGGAATTTTTAATTTAGAATTTTGCGTTTTTAATTTTAAATTTTCTGAGAATGTACTTATTGTCACCCACGCAAGCATTATTGGGATGATAAACCAACTTTTTAAGATACCTAAGCTAACCAATGTATCAGATGAAAAAACAATTGATAAGGAAATACCGATTAAAAGTAAGTTTATTCCAAAGAAGAGCAGGCAATTCTGGTTAATAAACTGGTGAAAAATTAACATGAAATCACCTTTTATTTTTTTGCGTCCTTTGTGTCCTTTTTTAAATATCCACCAAATGAATATAGATAAAAAACAAATTTCAAAAAAATTGGTTGGTAATCCAGCAACTTTAAAGCGAAAAAGGTAAGCAGGAATCAAGAAAATAAGTAAATTTATTGCCCAAAAAAATAATTTTAACATAATGTAGGACAAAAAAAACTATTATTCTAAATGAATTTTTGACGCTATTTGTTGAAGTTTCGCTTTTAGCAGGGGATAGTTTATGAGTTCGGAATCTTTTTCTAAAAGTAAACCTGCTTCTTTTTTTGCAAGATTGATAAGATCTATATCCCTTAAAGATGCCATGATTAGATCTGGTATGCCAGATTGGCGGTGGCCAATAAAATCCCCGGGACCGCGCATTGCCAAATCTTTCTCAGCAAGTTTAAATCCGTCTTCTATTCTTACCAATGCCTTGAGTCGCGCTATAACAAATTTACTAGGCATTTCGGTTAATAAAAAACAATAAGACTGATATTTTCCTCTTCCGACGCGGCCACGCAATTGATGAAGCTGAGACAAGCCAAATCTTTCCGAGCCTTCTATCATCATAATTGTTGCATTAGGTACGTCAATGCCAACTTCAATAACAGAAGTTGAAACCAATATATCTGTCTTTTTTTTGGCAAAATCAGCCATAATTTCCTTCTTTTCATTTGATTTTTTTCTTCCATGAAGAAGCGCTATGCGTAAATCAGGAAATATCTCTTTTGAGAGCCGTTCAAACTCTTTTTCAGCCGCGCGAGTTTCTATTATTTCCGACTCTTCAATCAAGGGACAAATAACAAAAACTTGACGGCCTTTTTTAACTTCTTTTCTTATAAATTCATAAACTTCTTGTCTTTCTTTAGGGAAGATTATCTTCGTATCAATTTTTTTTCTTCCTTTGGGCATTTCTTTGAGTTGGGAAATATTTAGATCGCCATAAAACACCAATGACAATGTTCGGGGGATAGGAGTGGCGCTCATAGAAAGAAGGTGAGGACGGAGTGTTGAATTTACTTCTGGCTTAAATTTATTTCTAACGCTTAATTCATTATTTAATAATAATAACTGCGCTCTTTGTTCCACTCCAAAACGATGTTGTTCATCAACAACAACAAGTGCCAGATTCTTAAATTTAACATTTTTTTGAATTAAAGCGTGGGTTCCAATAATCATATTAATTTTCCCCTGATCTAAGTCTTTTAATAATTTTTCTTTTTTAATTTTAATAGAATGCTGATTTTTAAAAATCCGCGTTTCTCCGCTCACTAATAAAGCAATAGTTATGTTTTTAATTTTCTTTAAGTCTTTTGAAAGCTGATTAAAATGTTGACGTGCCAAAACTTCTGTCGGCGCCATAATGGCAACTTGATATCCCGCACGGATAACACTTAAACTGGCAATGGCAGCTACAACAGTTTTTCCTGAACCAACATCGCCCTCAAGAAGCCGTTGCATCGGGTATGGCTTTTCTAAGTCTTTAATTATTTGCCAAGCTGCTTTTTTTTGATCGTCTGTGAGCTTAAATGATAAATTTTTAACAAAACCCTGAACCAGATTTTTATCAAAAGGAATATTAAAAGATTTTTCTTTTGTTTCGCGAACAAGGCGTTGTCTCTCTAAATAAATACGGATTAAAAATAGCTCATCAAAAGATAAGCGTTTTTTAGCTTGATTTAACAGAGGGAAAGAATGGGGAAAATGAATCTCTTTTAATGCTTGTCCCAGAGGCATTAAATCATTTCTTTCAATAATTTTAGAAGGTAAATATTCTTTGATTTCTTCTATGTGTCGGAGATTTGTCCAAACTAATAATCTTAGAAATTTTGAACTAACCCCATTGGTTTCCCTATAAATAGGAATTATTCTATTTCCATGAATGCTAATGATTTGATTTCTTGGTTGTTTTCCCGCTTCAGTCATTAATTCATAAGAAGGAGAAGACAAAACTAACTTTTTTTTGTTTAATTGAACTGATCCAATAAAAAGAGCCAAACACCCTTTTTTCAGTTGTTTGGTAACGAATGGCTGATTAAACCATATAACAGAAATTGCTCCACTATCATCCTCAATAATGGCCTCAGTTAAAAACATCTTTTTTCTGGGAGTGCATCTAGTTTGGATAGTTAAAATTTTTGCCCTTAAACATACTTTTTCTCCTGTTTTTACTTTGGCGATTGGAGTGATTACTGAATAGTCTTCGTAACGCTTAGGAAAATAAAAAAGTAGGTCCTTTAAGGTTTTAATGCCTAATTTTTCAAAGCGCGAGGCAGTTTTGGGACCTACGTAGGGAAGGATAGAGATAGGAACATTTAATTTCATAAAATTTGTCCCCAGGAAGATTCGAACTTCCAACCTTCAGCTCCGCAAGCTAACGCTCTATCCAATTGAGCTATGGGGACACATACAAAATTTTAATTTAAAAACGCAGGATTCTTCCAATATTATCTGCTACAGGTTCCTTTTGTTTTTTTTCGGGAAGAAACTTGAGTAAAATCTTTCTTATTTTGTTAGGATCAGTATTATCTAAAGGGACAAATAAGTAGGGGAATAAAGCTTTTCTTTGCTTAAAACTTATTTCTTTAATCTCAGGCGGGTCATAAAAAATCCAAAAAGAGGAAATGTTAGAAAATTTATATAAAGATTTATCTATTTTTATTCCTGAGGGCGTAATAGCAAAATGACGCAGAGGAGGGTCTTTTAAGGCATAAATAATAATCAGAAAAATGGTGAGTATCAATAAGACAATCATAGTGAACGCTTTCCATCGCAGAGCTAAAAAAAGAAGTCCTACAGAAATTATTGCAAAAACAATGAACCATATCGGTCCTTTTTTATGTTTAGTAAATTCAGGTGCTTTCCACGATAAAAGAGGTTTAAGCATAGTGTTTGTGTTATTTAGCCTTAGAGAGACAAATACGGAAGGGGAGGGATTCGAACCCTCGAACCGCCGATTAAGACAGTTAACGGTTTAGCAAACCGTTGCTTTCGACCACTCAGCCACCCTTCCTTATAAATAAACTGTACTTTTTCTTTAATTCTTCTCTCTTATTTTTTATCTTTCATTTTGCCACCACGCATCCCCACACCTCTTTTACATATGGCTTCAAAACCTTAGCGCACTCGTTTAATGTTGCCCCAGTGGTAGCTACATCATCAATTAGCATTATTCTCTTATTTTTTAGAGATGCAAGATTAAATTGTTGATTAATTTTGAAACAGTCTTTTACATTTTCTTTTCGTTGTTTTTGATCTTGGATTTGCATTTGAGGCGTACGAAATTTCGTTCTTTTTATTATAACAGAAGATATGGGAATGCCAAGCCACTTTGATAAATTTGTTGCCAATAATTCTGCTTGATTAAATCCTCTATGTTTTAATCGTTTTTTTGATAAAGGAATAGGAACGAGAAGCCAGTTATTTACATTCTTTAATAATGAAAAATTCTTTAATTTAGCTATAAGAATCCACGAAAGGGCCAGAGCAAGCGTTTTAATATAGCGATATTTAAAAAAATGAATCGTTTCTTTTAAAATTGGATTACTATAATTGGAGGCAACTATTAATCCAGAAAGAGCAGTTTTCTTTTTACATTTTTCGCAGGTATTTCCGTAAAGAGTTGGAGTATTGCAGAGATAACAAACATTATCACGATTTATATTAATTTTTTTTAAGCACGAAGGACAAATATATTTATAAAAATCATGCTGATTTCTGGTTAATTTTTGACACGAAATGCAATAAGGAGGGAAGAGATATTCTACAATATTCATGGATAGAAATTATTAAAACATAAATGGTTTGAATTTTTGAAGCCTTCCGTAAAGAATCTAAGGAATAAAATGACGAAGATTCTTCATTTTGAATGAATTTCCCAATAACTTAATTCTTTAATTAAAACCATTCATTAAATAATACTGCTTGCAATGTGAACTTGACAAAGGTAGCCCCGCAAAGTTCGCGAAGCTCACCGCGGGACAGCGTAAATACCAAAACTCATCCCGCCGAGCGGGATTTGTTAATCCTTTACGCTGTGGATAATTTATTTTTTTTAATATTAGATTTATGTTATCATATTAATATTAAATCTTTTAATTTAATAAAGTTTATTTTTATGAAAAAGATAATTCTTTCAGCTAAGCCAATAATTTTAATTTTGGCTATTTTTATTTTAAGCTTTGCAGGCGCGATTGGCCTTCGCATTGCAATTGCGGCATGGACAGGACCTAGCGCCCCTCCTCCGGGAAGTAATGTTGACGCGCCGATTAATATAGGAACTGATCTTCAATATAAGACAGGAGAATTAGAGTTTAGAGGGGGGCTAAGCGTTAAAAGTTCTGGTGGAGTTGACGCTATTCTTACAACAGACGGATCTGGTTTATCAATTGATCCCACTAGTGATGGGGATGTTAATCTTTATGTAACCGAATCACAAGTAAGTATCAGGGGAGCTATTTATGATCATGGCGTAGGAGATACTACGGTTAATATCGGAGAAAATTTGGCAGTAAACGGTGACATAGAAACAACGGGTATTAATGTTGCGGCAAATACGCGAAGCTCTCATTTTAATGTTGACGGTACATTCTATCGTTATAGTGGCCAAGTTTACATTACAGTAGACGATAATTTGTATCTTCGGGATACTGACGGCAGCACTAAAATTCATTTTGATACTAATCAGGGAAAACTCACAATAGATTTAATTGATCCTCTTTATAATATCAATGGCGAAAAGTTTGCCACATATATGGCAGCGATGACGGGAGTTAAGGAAGAAACAACAGGGAACATTAATTTGGAATGTCAAAAAGATAGTTGTTTTAGAGTTATTGATTTTGATGAGCAGGAGAAGGGTTCAGATTTATGGTTATTTTATCAAGTAACTGATTTTGGAAATGATTGGGAGAATTTAGTCGCGCTTTTAACACCCGAAGGTAAAAATAATATTTGGTACGAAATTAATTCTAGCGAACATCAACTATTAATTTATGGCGAGAAAGAAGGGAGAGTTTCTTATCGCCTGACCGCGCCGAGATTTGATCATCAAAAATGGTCTAATGTCAGCACAGAAGAAGGGCTGGAGGGAATGCAGGTAGAATTTAAAAATTAAAAATTATTAAGCTCAAAGCATGAATAAAATTAATAGAATTTTATTACCGATAGCAATTGTTGCAATTTTAGCTCTGGCTGGGATTTTTATTTGGCAAAAAAATGAGACCGATCAACCTTCTGACCCAAAAAGCACAGTTATTGATTCTAATAATGAGTGGAGCCCCAAAAAACCCTCAGAAAGGGCGGAAACTTTTAGCGTTTCAGGTGGAGACAAAAATCCTGTCTTTACCAAACAGCTTATTATTGATCCTTTCAATGTAAAAGTTGGTGAAAAACAACATTTTTCTATTTGGGCAAAAGATAACAAAGGAATAGAAAAGGTTATTGTAACTATTAAAGCAGACGACCAGGGTCATCGTAAAGAAATTACTCTTAAACTAAAAGAAGGAGATCTAAAACAAGGGAGATGGGAAGGGGATTGGGAATCAGAAGCTTTGTTGCCTAACGAAATTCAATACGCAATTTTTCTTGAAGCAACTGGACTAGAAGGCGATACGACAGAATTAACCACTTTTTTTAATATTGAAAACAATCCTTCTCTTCAAAGCTTGTTTAAAAAACTTTTTAACATCAAAAGAGTTTTTGCATACACCGATTGCTCTTTTGCTGATAGTGGATCTATGACAATTAGTTCTGAATGTTCTATTCCTGTAAATTCCACAATGGCAACTAATGAAGGCACATTAACTATTAGCAGTCCAGTCGTAATGGAAACAGGATCGACTTTAGGCGCGGAAGGAGGAGATATTATCATTGAAAATACTGTTACAATGCGCCAGAATTCAACAATGATTTTTAATCAGGGAAAAAGTATTAAGCTTGATGATTCTAACGCATATATTATAAAATCAGAGACAAACACTGTTATTAAAAAAGATAACTTTTCCTTTTATCAATTCAATGTCTCAAAAGCAGATTCGGGCTCAGGTACTGTTACAAGCAATCCAATTGGTATTGACTGTGGCACAACCTGTTCAAGGTATTATGTTTCAGGCACAT
>CAYPPP010000004.1:27246-31859 GCA_964412645.1 uncultured Candidatus Saccharibacteria bacterium | reverse complement strand
AAAAACCAAAAACACATTCTCAAAATTAACTATTTCTCCCGCTTCCTTTTCAATTTTTTCTATTTTTATTTCTTGGCCTAAGGAAACTATATATTGTTTCCCACCTGTTTTTATAACTGCTTTCATAGGAATAAATTAAGAGTAATGAATTAAGAATTTAGTCAATTGAAAATCTATTGTATATTAATGAGTTCCTTGTGTCAATTATCTTGTCTATTTTTTATTATATCTTGAAGAGCGCTCCTTAATGCCTCTTTGTCCGGTTCAGGTTTTTTGGCTTCAGTTTTCCCAGCTTTTACTGGCTCTACATTCTTTTTTTCTTCTGTCTGTTGTTTAGCAGATTCTTGCAAAGTAACTTCTTTAGATTTTTCATTTTCTTTTTTTTCTAAAGAAATTTTTTCTTGTTTTATATCAGACATTTTTTGAGAAGATGATTTGTCAGTTTCTTTTATTCTTGGCGCTGGCGAAATTTCGCCACTTTTAATCTTTTCTAAACAATCATTACAATAAACTGGTCTTCTTCCGTCTGGTTTAAAGGGTAATTTTGTCTTTTCTCCGCAATGAGCGCAAACAGCGTCAAAAAGCTCTCTTTTTCTTTGAATAGCTTCTGATTCAATCGTTTTGCTACCAAAACCGCTCCAGCTAGCAATTTTCTTTTCCACTTCTTCCTTTGAGGAAGCGTAACGTTCTCGTGAAAGGGCAATAACTTTATCGCGATAAGATTTTTCCTGCTTAGAATAAGGAGGAAGGGTGGTTGCAGAAAAAGGCCGCGATGCCATGCCGTCAATCATAAGCTTTAAGTAAACATCAAATTTAGATAAATTAACTAAATCACTCGCCGTAAATTCAGGCGCAAATTCTTTTTCTAAAAATTCCGCATCTTCGGCGCCTACCCTGAAGGATATCAATGTTCCAATATTGCCAAAAACAGCATCACGCACAGGTTCTTCAAGCTGAGTGATATATTGATGAGCTAAAATAATATTTAAACGATATTTACGGGCTTCGGAAAGGATGTTTGCAAAAGATTCAGTAGCGAAATTTTGAAACTCATCTACATATAAATAGAAATCTTTTCTTTTTTCTTCAGGAATATCAATTCTGCTCATTGCTGCCAGCTGTAATCTCGTTATCATCATTGCTCCCAAAAGGGCTGAATTATCTTCGCCAATTCTCCCTTTAGAAAGATTCATAATTAAAATCTTTCCCTCATTCATTACTTCTTTAATGTCAATTTTAGACTTAGTCTGCCCAACTATATTCCTAATTAAGGGACTAGTTAAAAATTGTCCCACTTTGTTTTGAATTGGAGAAACAGCTTCGGCTAAAAATCTATCCGGATACTTGGCAAATTCATCTAACCAAAAACTTTTAACAACAGGATCTTGGATTTTTTCAGTAATCTTTTTTCGATAAACTTTATCCGTTAACATTCTCATAATTCCCAGAAGAGTGCTGTCCTGGCATTCTAAAAGAGACAAAATGGTATTGCGCAATAAGTATTCAAGTCGAGGCCCCCAAGAGTCCGCCCATATCTTTTTAAATACGCCAATTAATCCCGAAGCAACAAGATGCCTTTGTTCGGGGGGAACTTTTTCAATAGCATTTAAGGCAATGGGAAATTCTAAGTCGCTTGGATTAAAATAAATAACATCATTAATTCTAGATTTTGGGATAAAATCAAGCATTTTCTCGGCAAATTCTCCATGAGGATCCACAATCGCTAAGCCATTTCCTTCTCTAATATCCGATATTGCCATATTTTCCTCAAGCGTCGTTTTTCCAACGCCAGTTTTTCCAATAACATAAACATGGCGGCGACGATCATCGGTTTTAATACCAAATTTACGGCGCTGGTTTCTAAAGTTAGTTTCAGCAAATAAATTTATTTGATCAGTCATTGTGCATTATAACTAGTAATTAATTAACAGTTATTTCAATAATCGTTTTAATCAACCGGTAGTCTTGCTGGCGGACCGCCACGCTTAGCCTCAACCTTGGGAAGTTCAGGCGTAAGTACAGATTTCATTGGGAAGTGAAAAATAGTGGCTAACTCTTCCGTGTTGAAGATAAATCCCTTATGTCCCCTCATTGGCCTACCAAATGCCCGTGTTCTACAACTTCTGTAGATCTCTCTCATTCGCAATTCCCGAAGTTTCGTTATAGTATAGGGTATTTCTTTGTGTTTCCAAAATAAATTATAGTTTGTCTCTATGTTTCTCCATAAATCCGGCTTGCGAACAGTATATTTCAGTTTAGGATTGCTTTTAAAGCCATTTAAGGTCTTATCATTAAACTGTAAAAACGAGCCGATTAAAGTCATTGCTTTCGCAGTATTAAAAATTTCGTTGGGAGCAAAATAGACAAGACGAAGAACTGTATAAAAACCAAGTTTCGAAATATTTTGCTCAACTGCTAAAACTAACTCTCTTTCTCCCGGAGAAAGACGCCAAAGCCCCAAGCTTGCATCTTTTGCTTTTACTTCCTCTGACAAAGATTCTTCGGGCACAACATATTCTCCGCCCGCAACAAGATGACTGACCCGGCTTGTTATGTGCGGTTGAAATCCCCATATTCCTTGAATTAATTTCTTAATAAATCCCGGTTTTTTGGTCGGTCCCTCTCTTCCCATAAAATCATCAACAAGTTTTTCACCATCTTCACGCCAGTTAGAAAACATAGGAATACCAATAATACAATGAAACCACATTTGTTCTCCTTCTTCTAAAGAACTAAGAGCTTCCATGGTTGCTGCAAAGGGATCGACAACATACTCCGCTTCCCGTCCCTGCCTAAGATCAAATTGTTGATAAGTTTTAATAGGATAAGGATCGGGTTTTTCTAAAACAAACTCTGTGCCTGCTAAGCGATAGTCATCGTTAGGCAAAATTGCAGGAGCGTTTTGCGTATAATCTTCCACTTCTTGAATTTCCACTTCAGGAAATTGAGCATAAATCAATGCCTCCATGGTTGTGCGATATCTCTTCTCTCCCCTTATGAAAAAATGAATTTTCCCTTCAATACTCGCTAATTCAAGACTATAGGCTGTTTCAAGATAACCCTTGGCCTCAACTTCATATTTAGTCACTCCCTTGGCAGTTCCGTGAAGTCCGGCAAAAACCTGTTCCATTCCCAGAGGGGTTTTTTCCAATGCCTGAGGAATCTTTATTTCTAAAATACAAGATTCCTGTTTTGATAAAAAAAGATCTTCCCAATAGTCATGAAAACGCTTACGCAATTTTTTATGAATCCCAAAAACTTTAAAAAATAAAAACAGCCCAATCGCAAAATAAAATAACCAAAAATAGGGCTGTAAATAGACCTTCAGATTAGAGAACCAAGATGAAACTTGTCCTAAAATATCCATAAAAACCTTGTTTCGTTCACAATTTTAAGGCCTTGTTAAATCTTAGTCTGAATTAAAAATCTAGCTTTTTTTAAATATGTAATGACCAGGGGTTTTTTCAATAAACTCGGAATTACTTTTTAGATTAAAGCGAATAGTGCTTTCTTTAACAAAACGCTTTTTAAGAAGCAATTCAACTAACTTCTCTTCCGATAAAGCTTTTCCTTTGTTTTTCTTGAAAATATTTGCCAAAACTTCTTTTACTGTTCCTCTCTCATATCCCCATTCTATTAAAGCATAAAGTCCTCGCCCTACAAGAACAAATCTTTTGTCTTTGATGAGCTCATTGTGGACTGTTTGAGGCTTAGCAATATGTTTTGAAAAATTAGCTTTGTTTATCTCATCAGCAATCGCTCTAAAGTGAAGAGGTTTGCCAAGTTTCTTCACCACTAAATAGGCTTTATCCTTAACGCCTCGAGGATTAATTTCTGGCCATTCACTTAATCCCAAATCACCAAAAATATTATGATCAATCGCTCTTGAACTATCAATATAAGAACCAATGGCTTGGCGAGAGAAGAAAGGAAACAACTTTTTAAGCTTTGCTATAATATATTCTTCCTGGAAAGGAGCTTTTGATTTCTTAAAGATTTTAATAACTTCGCTAACTAAAGAACGCGCCTGGTCTAAGGCCTTTTTTTGAGTATACCATAAAGTATAAAACTTTGCATTCTCTTTTGCTCTTCGAACATTTTTATTTAATCTAAGAAGCAAAAGTGAAAATCCTCTCAATTTAATTTTATTAGCCTCAGGATCAATGTATTCTATGAAATCTTCTAACAACACATCTTCTCTTACTAGCCCACCTCGTTCAGAAATAAATAACTCTAAATCATCAAAAAGGGGCTTAATGGTAGAAAGATTTTCCTCTGTCTTAAGATGTTTTAATCCTTCGTTTTGGATTTGGCGAACTCTTTCCCGAGTTATGCCATAGGTATGACCAATTGATTCAAGTGTTTCTTTTTTCTTTTTGCCAATGCCAAAACGACGGACAATAACGTCCTGCGTTCTTTTTGACAATCCCTGGATAAGTTTTCTTTTCACCTCCTTAATTTGAATGCCAGAATTAGACATATTAATTTTATTTCACAAATTTAAATAAATGTAAAGAGAGCAAATCTCTTTAAGAGTATCCTATCACAACCAAATAAACTTGTCAACACTTATTCATAGAGTTTACATAAGTCCTTGGAATTAAACAAGTTCG
>CAYPPP010000004.1:352-27236 GCA_964412645.1 uncultured Candidatus Saccharibacteria bacterium | reverse complement strand
TACTACATAATAATTTTTTGTCAACAAAATCTGACGCATATGCCGTAGAATCAATATAATAAAAAAAGACGGGCATAATATCTACCCGTCAAGTGTCTTGTTTGGTTTTCAATAAAGAACTTTACTTTTTTAAGATAAGCACTTATCAATAAAATGCGCTCGTTTCATTGTTCTCTTAAAAATACCATTAATATCAACAAATCTAATAATGTGCTTATCGGCATCTATTGAACAAATCTTCCTTCCTTCACTGGCCTCAGTTATTGCCCGAGCAAGAAGAGTAAGCGCATAACTAAAAACTTCATCGTTATTGCTTGCGCCTGTTCGTGTTCGTAATTTCCTAATCCGACTTCCCGATCCCTTTGATGTTTTAAAGCGTATTGTCTCACACATCTCTCTTGCCTCCCTTTACTTTTCTCTTTGAATTAAATAGCCATTGCTTGTGCCAGTCATCTTCAGAGAAGAAAGCCCACTTATTCCTATTAGAGCAAGCCTAAGAAGAATGATTAAACCAAAAAACAACCCTAATGATATACCTAATCCCCATTGCCAACTGAGAAAATGGCCAAATAGAGATCCAATTATCGCCATAACCGCCAAAATCAAAATCCAATTCCTCACTATCTCTCTTTTCTTCATTTCTCCTCCATCGCTTAGATTTTTTTTAATTCTAATTATTGTGTACTAGTTTATATATAACAAACATTCTTATAGATGTCAAGATATTTTACCAGCTTCCACCGCCGCCACCGCCAAAACCACCGCCTGAAAATCCGCCGCCACCAAAACCACTCCCACCGCTAGCTCTTCCACCTGGTTTTGAATATAGAGCACTATTAGCGCTTTTTGAAAAATAACCTATTTGATTAGTTAATAAAATGGCGTTAAAACCAGTCATATTTGCATCTTCATACCAAGATGGCTGATCTTGATATATATTTTTAAATTGTTCCGCCCATTCTTTTTCAATTTTAAGAACCATGGCATAGGGCAATAATTTTTCAAACTCTTTAGGATCTTTTGCTGGAGCATTATGAAATTTAATTCTGTCTTTTTCGGCCACAATTAAATATTCTTTCAATCCTAAAATCTTTTCTTTTGTAATGACGCCTTGCTTAGTTCTTTTGGGCATTAACCTAGCAAAAACTATAAACAAAATTCCCGTTGAAACAAAACTAACAACTCCAATTATACCGCCTAAAACGCCGCCAAAATAAACACCGAAACCCATAAAGAGCGTACCAATAAAGGCATAAGACCCTCTTGCTTTATTTGGATTTTTAACAAAATATCCTTTCTTGACAACATTTTTATAAATTGCTTTTTGAAGCGCAGAAGAAGATTTATAAAATTTATTCTTTAATTTAGATAGTTTAATCTCTTTAATAACACCTGTCTCGTCTTGCGCATCTTCACCGTCTTTAAATAAATTAGCCAGTAAATCTTTTTCAAAGTCATTTTTAAAATCGTTGCCCTCTTTTAGTTTTTGAAATAGATAATCATTGCCCCAGCTGAAAATAAGAGTTTTTTTCTTAATGCGTTTAATCTTTATATATCCTTTAACGGCCAAATTAATAATCTCAGCAGAAATATCGCGCTTATCAACTTTCTCGTCAATAATTGTTCCTATCTCTATAGGTGTTAAATTATCCGGCGGTTCGTATTGAGCAATAATTGTTTTTCTTCCTCTGGGGTCACGCCCCTTTTCCCACCATAGGTAAAATAAGATAACAAAAACAGCTATCGGCAGAAAAATAATTTTATTATCCCATATAACATTCAGGGCATTTTTAAACCAACTTGGCTTCGTAAGCGTTCCTTTTGGCAAACCGACTACAACAGTTAATCCCTCTTGAGAAGATAATTTTCCTTGGGTAAAGTTAATTTCCTTTTTTAAATCTCCATCACCTAATAATAATTTATCAAAACAATTGTTTATGCTTCCAATTCGCCCGGCAAAACATTTTGTTTTGATTTGTTCTTCTTTGATTATTTCCGGCAAAATAATTCTAACTGATGACCAATTGATAGGAATATTCCATTCGTTGCCTGTCACGTTCCAATAAAGTTCATCATAAGTATCAAAATAATTTATCGCTCTTCCAACGGTATAATTAATGATATAAAGTTTCTCGCCCGAAACATATTGATTGGAATTGCCAATTTTAATATGCAAATAATCGTTTTTGATAGAATCTTTAAATTGGTAATGGTTTCCATTCTTGTCAAGAACGGCAATATCAGAAATTCTAAGACTGTAATTGCCTTTGCCTGTTTTATATCTAATCGGTATATCGCGATAAATTCCATGGCGCTGCAAATCACCAAAATTATAATCAATTCTTTCTTCTACATTTAGGGAACTGTCATGATTAATTTTAATAACAACGCTAAAATTATCAATTTGCTCAGCCGCCATTGCAAATTGACCGCTGAAAAATAAGGTAAAAACAATAATTGTGAAAAAAATTTGACGGAAGAATAGAAACTTTTTCATTAATACAATAATACCAAAATACCAAAAAAATAACAAAAAAAAGAGTTCGTCCTTGCTTAAGACGAACTCTACGACCGGTCTATCCGCCAAGCGGGAAATTGGTTATCCCTCCCGTACCAAGACCGTCTAATCTCTTTTTCATAAAAACACCTCCTATCTCTCATCAAGGTTCTTGAGCCCTGCCTGTCGGCAGACAGGATGGCGAAAGGTTCTTCAAAGAACTTGCTTTTATTATATTAAATCTCAAAAACAATTGCAAGAATTCAATTACTATCTATGCCGCCAGTTTTCCCAGACTACCAAAAGGGGACTGGCAATAAATAGTGAGGAATAGGTGCCAAAGAATATTCCCGTCATTAAAGCCATAATAAAGTCGCGAATTGTTTCTCCTCCAAAAAAGAAGATTGATATCAAAACAGCCAATGTTGTTAAAGATGTATTAATTGAGCGAACATAGCTTTGTTTAACGCTATGTTCAATTGTATCTTCAAAGCGTTCTTTATGGGCTTTAGTCAAATTTTCTCTGATACGATCAAAAATAACAATTGTATCATTGACCGAATAGCCCAAAATTGTCATCAAAGCCGCTACAAAAGGCACGCCTATTTCAATATTGGCAAAATGGCCTAGGACAGAGAAAATACCAAGAACAATAATAATGTCATGAAACAAAGTGATAACAGCGATCAAACCGTATTTCCATGAAGCAATAGGCCATGAAACTTTGCGAAATGCCCAGGCAATATAAGAAATAATGGCTAATAAACTTAAAATAATGGCCCAGAATGTCCGCTTTTTTAATTCTTGCCCAATCACTGGACCAACTGCGTCAAAACGCTTTTCTTTTAAATTCTCATCTAAGGCATGAAGCTTAGTAATAATCTGGCTATGGACTGTCTCTTCTATCTCCTGAAAACGCAAAATGTAAGAATCTTCACCGGATGGCTGAACTATCAGACTATTTAGATTTTCTTCTTTAAGGACTTCTTTTATTTTAGCAATTGCAGGACGCTCTTGAGAAAATTCAACCTCAAGAAGGCTTCCCCCAGTAAAATCAATACCAAAATTAAGACCCCAAAGAAAAAGACTTATTGCGCTTACCAGAAGCAATGTGCCTGAAAAAATAAAAAAGATTTTTCTTTTTTTAATCATTCTTTTCTTTAAACCAAATCCAATTGAATTTTTTAATTCTTGTACTTGCCAATATTATTAAAAGCTGTCTCGTAAAGACAATCGCTGTAAACATTGAAACTAAAATACCAATACTAAGGGTTAAAGCAAATCCCTTAACAAAACTAACCCCCACGCCATAAAGAATTACTGCGGTAATAAGGGTTGAAATATTGCCGTCGCGAATTGAAGACCAAGCTCTTCTAAATCCTTCTTCAATTGAGTTTCTTAGTTCTTTTTTCTCTTTTAATTCTTCTTTCATTCTTTCAAAAATTAAAACATTGGCATCAACTGCCATGCCTAATGTTAAAATAAACCCGGCAATACCTGCAAGTGTTAAGGTTACGGGCACTAATTTGAATAAAGCAAGAACAATTACACCATAGACTACTAAAGAAAGAACAGCCAAAACTCCAGGCAAGCGATAGTAAAAAAGCATAAAAAGAGCTATCAAGATAAACCCTAAAATTCCTGCTTTTAAGCTTTTATCTAAAGAAATTTTTCCCAAGGTAGCTCCTACGGTTTGTTGGCTAATAATTTTAATGGGAACAGGCAAGGCGCCGGCATTGAGACTTCTAACAAGGTCTTTTGCTTCTTCAATAGAAAATTCGCCAGTAATACGCGCTTCGCCCGTTGTAATCTCCTCGTTAACCCTGGGAACGCTAATGGGAACACCGTCCAAATAAATAGCAACGCGCTTATTAACATTACGCTTGGTAATTTCACCAAAGAGTTTTGCTCCTTCTTTATCAAGAGTAAATAAAATTTCCGGCTGGCCAGTGTTTTGATTAAATTTTACCTCGGCTCCTTTAAGCATCCTGCCATCTAGACCCGTGGATTTGAAATAAGGATCTTCGTTTTTCCTTTCATTGTTTTTTTGGGCATCTAAAATTTCTCCCTTTTCTTTCTCGGTTCTTTCTTCTTTAAACTCTAAATAAGGAGTGGCGCCTATCATTTTAATCGCATCCGCAACATTCTTAACGCCCGCTAATTCTACAATGAGACGATAATGACCACCCGATAGATCTGCTTGAACCAGCGGTTCAGCCACGCCAAAGAAATTAACTCGTCTTTCTACAACATCTCTCACTCCAACAAGAGCTTCGTTTCTATTTTCCCGTTCAATGTTTGACATATCAGCTTCATAAACAAGATGAGTACCTCCTTGCAGATCAAGGCCTAATTTAAATGGCTTGTTATAAAAATGACGGAATTCGCGGCCGAAAACACCATTCGGTATAGATTTGTTTAATTTATCCGCTGTTTTATTCCAAATATTGGGAAAATCTAAATTAACTGCCAAAAAAGCCAGTAAAAATACAAAGATTACTGCTAATTTAATTTTATTTCGTTGAGAAAGAGAATTAAACATAACTTTCTGAAATCCGAAATTTAAAAAACAAGAGTCTTAAAAGATAGAAGAAAATAAGGAACAAGGATATAAACGACAACCAAAACAATGTAGAGTGTTATCTATAATTATTTTTTGTATCCTTATGTCTTAGATTATTATAATATCATCTTTTTAAAATTTTGCAAAAAAAGAAAAAGCTCCCGGCAAATCTACCACCAGAAGCTTAAATACTTAAGAGCTATTTTCGTTTTTTACACGCTTCAATTGCTCGGGCAACTTTTTCCTGATCCCATCGGTGTATTTCTTCAGGAGAAGATTCCCCGAACTCCACAATATACCTTACTAACTTAACTTTTTCTGCATAATCCTTAAGCAAAGGAATAATCTCTTCTGCACCAACTTTTTCTAGAACACTTAAGATATTGCCTCTGCTTGAACGATCCGTGTCAAGGCAAATCTCATCCCATAGAAGCATTTGAGCAAGTTTTTCAGCATGCTCTGAACCAGCGTGCTTAGTTGCCACCGAAATCAAATGAAAAATAGGGGCTCCATTAAATTTACCTTCTATCTCTCCTTTCTCCTTAAGCCCAAAAAGCTTATCCAGAACTGGCTCAACCACAGCTTTCCCTTTTTTTGAAAGTTTCTTTGCAAGATGATTGTTTCTATCAAAAACAGAGATATACCCATCGTGTTCTTCAGCAAGAATCAACTCAATAAGTCTTGCAGTTTTCATTTTAGACCTCCTTTGGTCTTTATCTTTCCCTTCTGACAAGAATTATAACACATTAATAAAAAAAATCAAGCTTTTTAGGTCAAATTTAATCTAAAAACCACTTGATTAGTAATTTTGTTTTAGTTATCTTTATAAAACAGCCAGTTTAATTAAATTTCTTTTCTTATCTTTTTAAGATTAAGCTCTCTCGCCACTCTTTCAACTGCTTTGATATAGGCAGCTTGTCTCAGAGAAATTTTGCGTTCAATTGTTATTTTTTTTATTTCTTGATAAGCGTCAATTATCATTTTTTTCACTCTCTCAAGCACATCTGTTTCCGGCCAATATGATTGTTCAATGTTCTGGAACCACTCTAAATAACTTGCTGCTACTCCTCCAGCATTAGCTAAAATATCTGGCACGATTAAAACTCCTTTATCTTCCAGGATTTCTTCTGCTTCAATCGTAATAGGTCCATTAGCCATTTCTAAGATAATTTTTGCTTTAATTCTGTTTGCATTATTCTTATTAATTTGCCCTTCAACAGCGGCTGGAATAAGAACATCAACATCCTTCTCAAGTAATTCTGTGTTAGAGATTAACTGGCTTTTTCCAGCGCAAGAAGAAAGAGAACGAGCACAATAACGGTTTGAAATAACAACATTTTCTTTTACGCAATCACAAATAGCGGCAGCGTCAAGTGTTTCTTGAGAACCAGCCTGAATTGCGCCCTTGGAATCTGAAAGAGCTATAATGCTAAATCCAGCCATTTGAAGAATTTTTGCTAAATTAGCGCCAACATTACCAAAACCCTGAATAGCTACTGTAAGCTTCTTCTTCAAAAGTTTAGGGAAATAATCTTTAATAATTTCATGAAGGATAATTGCACCACCGTAGGCAGCGGCAATTTCTCCTCCTTTAGATCCCTCAATTTTAATGGGTTTTCCCGTGAAGGAAGCAGGCGCAAAATCGCCCTTCAGTTTAGAATATTCATCTACCATCCATGTTATGATTTGAGGATTAGTATTGATGTCAGGAGCTGGTATATCAATATAGGGACCAATAAAATTAAAAATAGCCCGAACATAGCCTCTGGATAATTCTTCTAACTCTCTTCGGGAAAGCAATAAGGTGTTAACTTTAATACCTCCTTTAGCTCCACCAAAGGGGAGCTTTAAAAGAGATGTTTTCCATGTCATTAACCCCGCTAATGCCTTAATTTCTCCTATATTTGCCTCAGAAAAATAACGAATACCGCCTTTGTAAGGGCCTAAGATATTTGAATGCTGAACTCTAAACGCAGGAAAGGTTTCAATTGTACCATTATCCCGTTTAAGCGGGATAATGAATTGAAGAATACGATTGGGCGTTTTTATATTTTGTAAAACTTCAGCGTTAAGCTTTAGTGTTTGAGCCGCGACTTCAACGTGTCTTTGAACGTCTTGTAAAAAATCACTCATTATTGTTTTTTTATGTTATCCAAATAATTAATAACGCCCAGAGCCGCTTTAGTTCCTTCGCCAACAGCGATTGAAATCTGACGATATGGATTATCAACAACATCTCCGGCTGCAAAAAGGCCAGGACCTTTTGTTTGACAATATTTATCCGTAATAATTTCCTTTTTTTTATTAAGAATATCTAAATTTGCGCTGACAAATTTTGTATTTGGTTTTACCCCAACATAAATAAAAACACCATTAACTTTTATTTCTTTTCTTGTATTTGTAGTTAAATCCTGATAATGCAATCCTTCTAAAAAATCTTTACCAAAAAAATCTATCGTTTTTGCTTGACAAATAATTTTTATGTTATTAATTTGCTTTAGCTTTTCAATTACAATTTTCTCTCCCTCCAACTCACCTTCTATAGCTATAAGATAAACATAGAAAGCTATTTTTGAAAGCGCGACTGTCGCTTTTAGGGCTGAATTTCCTCCGCCAATAATAGCAACATCTTTACCAGTAAATATCGGTCCGTCGCAAGTTTCGCAATAGCTAATACCTTTGTTAAAAAATTCTTTTTCGCCTTCAATATTTAATTTTCGATATTTTGTGCCAGTCGCCACAATAACTGCCTGACTTTCAAATTCCCTGTCTTGAATCTCAACTATAAAAGTTTTTTTTTGCTTATTCACCTTCTGAACTTCTTTAATAATAATTTCAGGATTATATTGTTTAAGATGATTTTCAAATTCTTGAGATAATTCAAGGCCAGGCTTTGAAATTGTGCCTAAATAATTTTCAATCACACCTGCGTTTGCAGTATTTCCTCCTTTATCTTTTGAAATAATTACAAAATTAAGACCGGCTCTTGCGGCATAAATTCCAGCCGACATACCCGCTGCTGAAGCACCAATAATGATTAAATCGTAAATCATAAATTATAAATCACAATAAATTATTAACTTTCGAGTATAGCGAGAAACCAAGGTTCTGAGCCTTCCGTTAAGGTTCTTTGGTAACCCAAAGGTTCTTCCAAAGTCAGGTTCTTATTTAATGTCAAGTAGTTTACACATTCGTTCTTCGTTAAAGCCAATAAGAATTTCTCCAGCAATATCAACAACAGGCACGCCCATCTGACCAGTTTTCTTAACCATTTCTTCTCTTGCCTTCTCGTCAATTGCTACATTTTTAGCTTCAAATTGAATATTATTTTCTTTAAGAAAATTTTTCACTAAAACACAATAAGGACAAGTTGGCGTACTATAAACAATAACCTTTTTCATATAGTTAATTAAAGTTCTTTTACATTTTAAATCAAGGTTCTCCCCGACGTAACGTCGGGGAGGTTCTTCTAAGATTTTAAAATAAAAGAATACAAATATTTATTCTTATTTTAATATAGTTAGGCGCAAAAAAAAAGAGGGGAAGCTCATATCTTCCCCTCTGCGTTTCTCTTGTATAAGCCTACGCCTCCACAAGAGAAATTATGTTATCTTTAATACGCAAGCGCCAATCGGGCGCAAGTGCTACTTTTTCCACCCCAGACATACCTTTCATGCTCCGACCGTTCTCGTTTCTTGGCCATATCATGATCGGTGGACCATCTGGCGTACGAAGAGGGGTGCGCGCCTCGAGGTTAATGCTCATTGAGTGTTCATCGGAAATCATTTCTCCGTCCTTATAAAACGGATTGACGAATACTCGCACTCGCCACATTGCAACTGCGCACATCTCCCTCAAGTTTCCAAGCGCCGGAATTCTTGCGCTCATAAAGTTGTCAGGAAGATCCATATCTTCCTTGTGTATAAAGGTGAAACGAACCATCTGATACATTTCGCCCTTAGGATTCTTTGGATTGATGCGTTTCTGACAGAAAGCATCAATCAGCTCGTATCCTGCCATTCCCAAATCTTTGACGAAGCCCAGAATGGAGCACTTCTCTTTTTGTTTAATAACAATCTCTCCACTCGATCGTCTTTTTCTTTCCACTCGCTCTTGCGGAGCTTCCTCTTCATGTTCATGGAGACTAATCCACCCCGGAACAGCTTTCGCGTTTGAGAAACTGAACTGTAGACTGATAAAGCGAACAGAACTATCTATCTTGGGCAAAACTACCTCCTTCTATTTTTTAACTCTGTTTTGTGAAGAACTTCCCCCAACACTCTTTCTCTTTCTCATGATACCATATTCAATAGAAAAAATCAAGGGATTTTTTGACGGAAGACATAAAAGTCAACTTTTTTACCTTTGATTTCTTGTTTTTCGGCTCTTAATAAAAAATTTGACGGCTAAGCCATCAAACATACCTATTATTTTTAATTATAAAAGATTGTGTTGTGTTAAAATCTTTTTTAAATCCTTATCTTCTTCGGGCTTAAGTCTCGTATAATCATTGTTATCGTGAGGTAAATTAGTCACAGCTAATACCTCTGCTTTTTTTTCTGTCAATGGATAATAAACGTGATAAACTCCTGCCGGAACTAAAACTTGAGCCATTGAATCTGGTAGGTAATAGGCATCTATTTTTTTTAAATTCAAATCAATATTTTCATCTTTCTCTCCTAAAACAACAGCGTATGTTTTACCAAAAGTTTCAGCACTCTTTCTAAAATCCTTAAATAACCAAAGTGCCGTACCTGATAGAGTATAAAAAATCTCAATTAGTTTGTGGTGATAATGCCCGCCTCGCGCTATATTTCTCTGGGTTGCGGTAGAACAATAAATATTGCCAATATTACCATTAATAAATTTATTTTTATTCCCGCCCGGCGCAATTTCGTAAAGATAACCACGTTCATCACCAATAACTTTATTAAGCTTTATTCTAAAGTCTTTGATTGGAGTTTTGATAATTTCCATAAAAATCTACGACTTTTTAATGTGTAAATTAAATCCTTCTGCCCTTTTTTTAATATTTTTAATCCATTGTTTGTTTTTCAAATACCAATCAATTACATCAGGCAGGGTTTTCTCAAAAATTCTTGTTGGCTTCCATCCAATTTCTTTACTTATTTTAGTAGTATCAATAGAATATCTCCTGTCGTGTCCCGGACGATCATCTACAAAGGTCAGTAGAGAATCCTTACGCCCTAAAATTTTGAGAATTGCGCGCGCTACATCAATATTGTGACGTTCCTGATCGGCTCCAATATTATAAACCTCCCCAATGTTGCCACTATGAAGAATCTTGTCAATGGCTTGACAATGATCTTCAACATAAATCCAATCTCTTACGTTTTTGCCATCTCCATATAAAGGCACCTTTTCTTTTGCCAGGGCTTTAAATAAAAAAAATGGAATCATCTTTTCTGGATACTGGTATGCTCCATAATTATTTGAACAATGCGTCACAATTACAGGAACTTTATGAGTTTTAAAATAGGCGCGGCACATTAAGTCGCCACCTGCTTTTGCCGCTGCATAAGGAACATTAGGAGCAAACGGACTGTTTTCTTTAAAGTGCCTATCTTCATCTAAATCAACAGAGCCGAATGTTTCATCCGTAGAAATTTGAATCATTTTCTTGGTATTATATTGTCTAACAGCATCAAGTAAAGTATGAACTCCTATGACATTTGTCATCAAAAATTCCCTTGCACTTCCATAGATGCTTCTGTCAACATGAGTTTCTGCCGCAAAGGAGATTACATAATCAATTTTATTTTTTGAAAAAACTTCGTCAACTTTTTTTTCATCAGCAATATCTCCTTTAATAAATTTGTAGTGCAGATTTTTTTCTGATCCTTTTAAATTATCCAAATTACCGGCATATGTAAGCTTATCATAATTAATAATTTTATATTTAGGATACTTATGAAGCATATAATGAATAAAATTACTTCCAATAAATCCCGCCCCGCCACAAACTAAAATAGTTGCTTCCTTTCCTTTTGTTTTGTGAAAATAACTTAAAAGCTTGTCTTTAGAAAGCTCTGTAATAACACTAAGCTCGTCAAGACTCATTTTGTCTTTCTGATATAAATTAAAAAATCTTTTAAGTTTTTTTAAATAAGCATCTGAAACATTTTTAAGTTTAAATTGTTGTTTTAAGTTTTGCATTTTTTTATTTTATATTATGCCATTTCCAAAGATATCTGATATAACTCGTAATGTGAATTCTCGTTAATTTATTGGTAAAAATATCTATGATTCCTCTTTTAGAATCAGATTGCTTGAGATGAAAATGCCTAATAATTGCTTCGGGCAAGTAAACAATTTTATAGCTTGCCTTTCTGAATCTCCTACACCAATCAACATCTTCAAAATACATAAAATATCTTTCATCCATAAGCCCTACTTTCTTGATATATTCTTTTTTTGTCATTATGGCCGAGCCCATCAGCCAATCAACTTGTAAGGGCATATCTTTAGGTTCTTTTTGGAGTTCAAATTTTTCAAGAGCGCGTTTTCCCCAGTGAGTTTTTTTCCAAATCGTCCTTCTCGCTAAAATTGATCCCAAAGTATATTCTTTAAAATAAGATTTTTGAGTTGATCCATCAATATTAATAAGTTTTGGACCAACAATGCCAATATTTTTACGCTTGTCCAAAAACTCTATCATTGCTTTAACGCTTTTCTCGTTTTCAATTACTATGTCTGCATTTAATATTAAAATAAATTTCCCCTTAGTATTTTTTAATCCCTCATTAACTAGGCGCGCATAACCAACATTTTTGCGGAACGCTAAATGTTTAACGTTAGGATGATGATATTTAATTAAAAAGGCCGTGCCTTCGTTTGCTTCAGAATCTGATACAAAAACCTCATAATCAATATTTTCTAATTTTTTTTCAATTGATTCCAAACACCCTAAAAGCAAATGAGGTGTTTTATAGTGAGTAATAATTATTGAAAGTTCTGGATTTTTTTTGGATTTATTTTCAGCCATATTTTTAAAAAGGATGACTCATTATCTAATATCTTTCTCTAAATTTATCACAAAGGTATAGAAAAGAAAAGGGCGATCAACTTCGATCACCCACTTGTTTATTTGTCCCATCCTCCGTCAAAAGCTTGAATATACATGCTTAGTGCCGCTATGTCAAGCGCATCTTGAATGCTATTGTCAGCGATTAACACTTTCACTTGTTCTAAAGAGTAATCACCGCCCCTCAGAATTGCCTCATTGACATCCTGGAGTGATTCTCCCTCAAGTTCTTCGTCAATATGCACCACAAAGACTGGAGTCATGTGATGAAAGAACGCAGAATTCGCATTAATTTCCCCTATTTTACGAACATTTAGTGCTGGAGAACCAACTTCTTCAGAAGTTTCGCGCGCAGCAGTTTCGTCTGCCGATTCATTTTTTTTAGGAAAACCGCGCGCTACACCTAAAAAAGTTCTTCCCCAATAACTTTCTTGTAGTGTTTCTGGAAATTTCTGATGTATCCTTCTTGGATGAACAATTGGTCTAAATTGTTTTATGAGTCGGATTTTTCCTTTTTTAGTAACAGGAATACAAATCGCTCCGACCGGCTCAATATGAACTGGTTGATCCCAAAGAGGCTTACCTGTTTTGTCACAAACAACAACATGACGAATTTCTCCAAACTTAGAGTTTACAAGAACTTTTGAAAGGAATCCATCTTTCCATTTCGGTCGAAAAAATTGATACTTTGCAGGTATCCCCATTAACGGTTTCACTACAAATGGAAATTCTTTTTCTGACATTTTACCACTCTCCTTTTTTTAGTTTTTTTGGGTACTGCGAAAACTCTACCATAAAGAATACCTCTTGTCAATAAAAAGACTCTTTGTTTGTGTTGTGTAACTGACATCCCTAAGAGAGTGTCATTAGTTCACTTAAAGAATGAATAATCTGTCTTGCTCCAAGTGCTTCCATTTTTTCAACAACAACTTGATTCTTATCTCTTACAATTCCTATAGGGAATAAACCAGCTTTTTTTCCAAAAATCATATCACCTGAGCCATCGCCAATCATACAAGCCATAGAAGCAAATTCATTAAGACTTATACTTTGTGATTCGGCAAATATTTTGAAATGACCTATTCCTTTCGATACTTTGTCTGAACCAAGTACAATACTAAAAACATCTGAAAATCCCGCTTTGTTGAGACGATCAATTAAAATATTTGTATTTGAACCACTTGTCATGAAACAAATCTTTCTGTCAGTTCGACACCAATTAAGCAATTTCCTAGCATCATCAAATATCTTTACAGGAACTGTCTCCACGCTTTCAAAAAATTCATCAACAAGTATATCAATATCAATTGATTTTATTGTTTGTGTTGTATTTTTTCTAATCACTTCACTAAATTGTTCTTTAATAGGTTTTCCTTGAGTTTCTTTGTAATAATTTTTCGCAATTTCCTCAGGAACACCAAACCTAGAAACGATCATGACAAAAACTTTCGTATACATAGCCACGCTATCAAAAATTGTTCCATCTGCATCCATAACAATAAATTTGAACTTTTTCAATTGTTTATTCATTTTTTTCCTCCTCCTTAAGATTTTAAAGAATCGTTAAAATTCTATCGTTATTTTTTAAAAAGTCAATAAAAAAACAATAATACCACCTTCCTTCAAGATGATATTATTGATTTAGTTTAAACTAATTTGTTTTTCTGTCCAATAATAGCTTATTCTGTTGCCTCTTCTTCGGGAAGTTCTTTTGTCACTTCTTCTCCTTCTAAGTCTTCTTCGGTGGGTAATTCTTCTTCGACTCCTTCTCCCATTTCTTCTTCGGGCAAGACCTCTTCAGGTAGAATTTCTTCTTCAGGTAAGACTTCTTCTTCTCCAGGCAATTCTTCTTCAGCCGGAGCTTCTGTTTTTTGAGTAATAACTAAGACAATAAGAACAACAATGATAACAGCAATAATTATCCAAATCCATAAATTCTTATTTTTTGCATCCATGTTTTAATTCCTTTCTAAAAAATAATATAAATACTGTCGACCTTATTAATTTCTAATCCTATTCTAAGGCGTTTTTTAAAAAAAGTAAAGAGGATTATCTAAAAAATTGTGGATAAAGATATAAACAGTAATTTTTACACTTCTACGTCTTTTTAGATAAACCATTTTTTTATTTTTCCCGCCCGTACTCTCTTCTTTTTCATAATGATTTTTCTTTGCTTCTGCGCTTTAGATATTTGCCCGAACATTAACGGTAAAACTTTCAAAATTCTCGGTTCAAATAAAATTATATATCCCCACGCCCTAATTTCTTTCCATAAAATCCAAGGTAAGTGTTTTAAATAAAGACAAATAAACTCATTTTTAATTTGCATTAAGCGCTGATTTTTAAAAGATATGGTTTTAGCAAAAAGAGAAATTTTTTTTCTTTCTTTTAAAATATCCAGCGCCTTCCGCGACGCGCTTTCACCAGCGCCCCTTTCATGATAAGCAATTACGCTTGGCGCATAAATAGCTTTCCAACCATACAATCTTAATCGCCACGCCAAATCAACATCCTCTTTATAACAAAAGAAAGATGAATCAAAATACTCATCTTTTGGCTTTTGGCTTCTGGCTTCTGGCTTCTGGCTAAATGTAGGTAATTTTACATCTTCAAGCGCTTTTCTTCGGTAAACCGGCACTGCTCCATCTACACCAAAGATCTGTTCCTGTTTATTGTATTGTCCTTTATCTTTTTCTCCCTGGCCCCGATTAATAATTCTTCTATTTTTAAACATTAAAAAACCAGTGGTATCAAAAATATTTCTTGGCTTATTTTTTTTAAAATCATATTTTAGAACCTTAGGCTGAAGTGCTGCAATGTCTTTGTCTTTTTCTAAAATCTTAATTGCTTTTGTCAAAAAATTTGGTGTTAAAATTGCATCCTGGTTTAAAAGCATCACAAATTCTCCGTCAGTTATTTTAATCCCTTGGTTGTGCCCCACGGCAAACCCAACATTCTTTTTATTTTGAATAAAAGTAATCTTCTTAAATTTTGAATCTTGCCTCAAATAATTTTTAATAATTCTAATTGTGCCATCTTGTGAATTATTATCGATAATAAGTATCTCAAAATTCAAATAATCTTGCGCTAAAGCAGAATCCAAACAAGGTTTTAAATACTTTTCCCCATTCCAGGTTAAGATATTAATATTTACTTTTGGTAACATGCTAAAAAATTATTAAAGAAATTAAGAATTATTCCAAAAACTATTGACTTTTAGTATATGATGTATATAATAAACAGAAGAAACAAATTCCCGAAAGGAGGAATAAAATGACCAAGAGTTTTCAAGAGATGAATGATGAGGAATTTCAAGAGGCGATAGTCAATATTACAAACACTAGTACAACTGACGAGGAAATTCGTAATCGCTTATACGAAGAAGTAAAATATCCTCATAAGAGTCCCTATAAGATTATCTTTAAACTAAAGCGTAAGGGGGAAAAAATATATATAGTGCTTCTATCTTTTGCTCCAAGTGGAAAAACCATCAGCACCAAAATATGGTAGTTTATTGATATCACGGCTAAATGAATAATAAAATTCAGGCGGCCGTTTTCTTTTTCTTTAATAAAGGAATTGTTGTAACTATTGCTACTTCCGCTATAAAGAACATCATTACTCTTGCGTCAAATAGAGCAACATCAAAAAGGCAATACGTAAATACCCATAAAAAATAAAATCCTAAAAGCGCGCCTAAAACATTAAAAGAATTTTTATTTTGTTCTTTGAAACAAATCCAACACTTTTTCAAAATTTCATAAAAAATCATAATAATTAAAACCACTCCTAAAATACCCATTTCTACGGCAGAATTTAGATAGATATTATGAGCGGTTGAGCCCGCTTTTTGAAGCAGAACATCTTGTTCTAAAATTACAGGAAAGTTAGCAATTCCTACGCCTAAAAAAGGATACTTGCTTATAGATTTTAAGCTTTCTTTCCATATAAAAAGACGACCTTGATTGGAGGTTTCCGTAAAATCCATAACGCTTCTTAATCTTCTAAGTGTAAGCGCGTTATCAATTTTATCTTTAATATTAAATTGCGGAATAGAAAGAAAAAAAGATGACAATAGCAGCACCAGGATAAAGATTAGTAATGATCCTAAAACAAATTTTGAAAGATTGTCTTTCTTATTTCTAAAAACAAAATATATTGCCATAATTAAAGGCGCCCCTACGCTTATCCAAATACCTCTGGTTCCTGAAAGCGCAATTGAAAACTGCATTAAAAGAAAGATAATGCTTTGCAAAATCAAAACCACGCCTATTTTTTTTGTCTTTAGAAAACGCTTTACTATTAACCATAACAAAAGAGGACTTGCAAGCACAAGGTAGAGTGCAAAAGAATGGGAGTCAGTAAAGGTCGAAAAAATTCGCAAGGTTGGAGATTGGCCGGAATAATAAGAAAACCAAGTATTGGCCCGAGCAACGATATTAGCAAGGCTGTTACCATAGAAAGTATAGGATACATGCCATGTCCACCACTCCCAAAAACGTCCTAAGCTGGCAAAGTAAGAAAAAAGAAGTTGGCAAATTCCAATTAAAAAAACAAAAAAGGATGATGCAAATAAATATTTTACTCCCCTTTTTAAAAGAACTCTATTTTTCACTAAATAAAGCGTTAAAGGATAAACTAAAACCATCTGAAAAATATAAAAAAGTCTTTTGAAAGCAACTATTTTGTCCATTGCTACAAAAATTGAGAAAGCGGCTAATAAAAAATAAAGGATAGTCCATAGTTCTAATTTATTTTTTTTAAGACGATTCCATGTTTTTTGAGAAAAATTTCTAAAAAAATTAGGCCTAAATAATAATGTCAAAGGAAATTGAATTGATAAAAATCTAAGGAAAAGAATTAGAATAGCAATCCGCCAAATATTTAACGAATCAAAGCCACGAGAAACGGGCAATGCGACAAAGAAAGGAATTGAAGCAAGAAAAAATAGGATGCCGTCTTCCAGCTTCATTAAGAAAAGATAAAAGAAAATCAAAAAGGCGGATCCTAAAATTACTTCACGGGGCAAAAACCCAAAGACAACTCCAAGAAGAACAATTAGGTTAAAAATGTAGATAAGATAAAGAGGTTTTGTGGTAATGGGTTTTTTTATAAATTTTAGAAGATTCATAGTGTCAAATTTTAGATTTGAGTATTTTTAAGGTTTGTTCAGCGCATTTCTTCCAGGAAAAATCCCGAGCCCTTTTAATGCCTTGCTCTTTGATTTTGTTATAAAGTTTTTTGTTTTCAATACTTTGCTTTATTGTTTTTGCGATTTGAGAAATATTTTTAGGATTTTTTACCCAAAAACAATTTTTGCCCGTTGTTTCCTTGAGCGCTTCAGCATTACCGCAGATTACGGGCAATCCAGATTTCATTGATTCTATGGTCGGCAAGCCAAACCCTTCATAAGTTGACAGATAAACAAGAGCATGCGCTCCGCGATAAAGATTCGCTAATTCTTCATTTTCTACAAAAAACGGTTTATAAATAATAGCTTGTTTTTTTAATTCGGAATTTATCTCTTTTACCATAGCGCTGACATTTTGAGAGCGACTAAAATCTTTGCCAATAATTAGACATTGAAAATCAGAATATTCCTTTGCAATTTCTTGAAAAGCTAAGATTGATTCAGCCACGCACCTTCTTTCAAAAATCGCAGCTGCAAAAAGAAAATAATTTTTTTTAATTCCATATTTTCGTTTAATCTTTTTTAGCTCATTCTCGTTCTTTTTTTGCTTAAAAATCTTATCTGCTGCCAAAGGTGTTAAAATAATTTTACAAAATTTGATTTTGTAAAATTTATTAATTTCTTGTTTGGTAAATTCGGATGGCGTAAAAATAATATCAGCTTTTTTTGCTGATTTATGTCCCATCCATTTAACTAAAATTTTATCCCAAAATCCACGGAAAAGAAACCATTCGGGATGCGCTTTATAAATTATATCGTGAATTGTAACGGCCGTTTTGCCTTTATAAAAAAAGGGTAAGAGATAAGAGGGGGAAAATAAAATGTCAACTTTATCTTTTTTTGCCTCTCTCGGCAAAAGCCAGTGCTGAAAAAGAGCGGTACTTGAAATTATTCCTTTAAGAATTTTTACCCTAAGATTTTTACTCTTAGGAATTTTTTTAGCCGACCTGCTTTCTCCTACATATAATATAAAATTAATGTCTTTTTCTTCTTTCCAAAAATTCAAAAGATTAAGAATGTATCTCTCTATTCCCTTTTGGTCTTTAATATGATAACAGTCAATGCCGATGGTCATAATATCAAGTATTAAATTTTTCCCGTTTTTCCTCTCCAAAAATCGCAAGTTGCTTTTATTATTGGTTTTACCCACTTTCTTTTTTTTGGCAAGAATATTTTAATCGGTTGCTTAATTAATTTATAGATAGAATAAAAAACAACAAAATTTTTTTTCCATAAGTTTCCATTTTTCCATGCTAAAAAATATCCGTTGCGCGTAAGATAATAAATATAATTAAAAGAAAGATATTCTATTGCATGATAACCTTTATGATAAATTATAGCGCTAGGCACAATAACATGAAAATAATTCTTTTCTCTTGCCTTAATCGCCCAATCAGAATCTTCATAATACAAAAAATAACTTTCATCCATTAAACCAATATCCTTTAAAACTTTTTTGCTTAATAAAAGAGCGGTGCCAGTAATATAATTTGTTATAAATGGCTCATTACTATTATTAAGTTCTTTTTTTGCCTTACCATGGTCTTTTAGAATAGCGCCTGTTAATTTTTTATTAATAAAACCGCCGTTTGAGTAAACTGTTTCTTTATCTTCATAAAAAATTCTTGGACCTAAAAATCCAAGTTTTTCCCCTTTTTTAACTTTAGTCTTTATGGCTTTATAGCTTTCCGGCTTTACGGCCACTTTTATTAATTTTTTAAGAAAATCTGGCTCGACGGTTGTATCTGGATTTAAAAGTAAAAAATAATCTGCCCCTAATTTTTCTGCTTTTTTAATTCCCAAATTACATCCGCCGGCAAAGCCAAGATTTTCTTTTGATTTTATTAATCTAATTCTTAGGCGTTTACTGTCAGGTGTCAGGCGTTTGAGAAAATTTCTAATTTTTTCAAACGAATTGTTTGGCGAGCTATTTTCAATAACAATAATATTGAAATTAGGATAATCTAACTCAAACAAACTCTTAAGACAATCAATGGTTTCTTTAAAGCCTTTATAATTGACGACAATAATCGCGACCTTAGGGTTATTCTTCATATACTTATAGAACGACCTATTTCTTAAGAATTTTTAGTCAACCAACAATTCCGAAGAAATTGTTCTAATTGACGATAATAATTGAGATCTTAGGCATGTTGTTACTTTATGATACCTAAGCACGCACCAAAAAACAAGAAACATGTTGGAGGTTCGACCTCCAACATGTCTTGAATTCAATATGTTTTAACTATTATTTCCTTTTTTTAAATTTCTTGCTAATTTTTTTCATTACTTCTTTAATTCCGCCATATTCTAATTCATCATAAGAAAGCATCGCAGGGCCTGAAAATCCTTGACGACGAATTTCGACCGCTTTTCTTGAAACTTGAGATCTAATTTCATCCCAAAATGGCTGATCAAAAACATCAGCTGCCTCAGTTAATTTACCATTATGAACACAATAAGCCGCCGCGCTTACAACTGGCGGACCATCAAAATAGGAAACTGGTGTATTTTGCTTAACCGGCATTAGAGGACAAACATGGGAACCGCGCATACCGCCTGATACATAATGGCCAATTGCGTAAGGAGCTAAAATCTCACCCGTAGCTGGAAAATCTTTTTGTAGCCGGCAAATTGCCACTGGGTCGTCTTTACCCACATATTTACCTGCGATATTTTTAAGCCGCGTTGTACTCTGTGTCATCGCAATATCTCCAGATGCTCGAGAATAAATCGCTTCAATACAAAATCTATCGTTATCTCTTAAAAGCGCTGCAATTTCATAAGTCTCTTCGGGACTATTTAATTCAATATACCGATCGTGACTTGTTTCGGAAACATCTAAAATTATAAATTTATAACCCTGTCCCATTCTTGAAGAAAGTAATAGTCCAGGAGTATTCATTGGATCACAAAATCCTAAATAGAAAGGAAGATTATAGGCGCCTGGATTAGTTTTATCCGCGGCAAAAATTAAAAATGGTTCATTTTCTCTTTCTTGAAATTCCATTTCGGCAATTGCCGGACCTAATCCTCTAACATTTCCTGAAAAAGAATCTTTTAAAATATCTTGACCTGCGCCGTAAAGTCCCTGAGATTTGGCTATTTTAGTCCCTTTAATAAATGTATTCCATGCTAATCTATGAATACTTTTATTGTCTATACCAGATTGGTGAACCATAAAAAGAGCTATGTCGTCACCTGTGTAAGTAATGCGATAATCGCTGATTTTACCCTGTCTTAAGGCAGTTTTTACCGATTTCTCAGCTTCTATTAATAGTGCCTTAGAGGGCTTAAGGTGTCCTCCAATTGAACCAATATCCGCTTTAATAACACTCAAAGTAGTTTTCATGTTTTATAAATATCACAAATTAAAAATATTTTCTTTTAATTATCATACTTCTTCATACTTTAGCAATATTTTAATTTCTTTCAACCTCCAAACTGGGGATATCTCAATTTTCCGTAAATTAAAAAGGCTCGAGGTTTTTATCCCTCAAGTCCGAATACTTCGATGTAGCACTGTGCAACACCGATACTGATAATTTCAATTAATACTTACCTCTATTAATTCATTGATCTTAATAATCCAACGCTCCTTTTGTTTTATTATGTCATATAATAATTCAAAAATCAATTAAATCATTGCGGAGATCGCTAAAATAATAACTCCTTGCAATTTTTCATTATTAATGTATAATTAAGTTTGAAAACAAAGGAGGTGTAATGTTCTTTAAAACAGATCTTTCTCCGCCTGGACTTAATTTATTTTTTCGTTTCCTATCTCAAGAAAATCAAAAGAAAACCTCAAAAGGAGGCAAAGGGTGACGAATTCTTTAGTTGAGCAAATGCTTAAAGGCATGGGAACTGAAATTCATGTAGCAATGGATGATGAAAAAGCAATATACTGCGAAGGTGAAAACTTGGCATCCACTTTTGCTAAAATCTTGCATGATAGTTTTGGCGTTAATACTCTTGTCGGTAAAGAAACAAAGATAAATAGCAATGCCAATGGACCAATTAAGGTTTTTCCTATAGCGATTAACGATGTAAAGAGTAATTGTTTGGTCATCAGAACACGAGACACGCTGTCGGCTTTAGGCATAAGGGAAATATTAAGTGATTCTAAGGTACATCATAGAGGCTTAAAGATTATGCCTATTAGCAATGGAAGAAGGAAAGGCGGACGGCGTAGTCACAGCGTCAGAAAGTAAAAAAAATGACCCCCTTGATAGTTTGTCAATGGGGGTTTTTGCTTATAAATTCCAGATGACTTTATGGTTTAATTACTTTTAATTAGAGCGACAACGAAAAGACTTTCTGCCCAGGCTAGTGGAATATTGTCGTTAAATTTATTGTCATTAGCAAAATAGAGTTCAGGAATTTTTCCATCTTTTGTAATTATTTTCTTTGCTTTCTCTAAATAATTTTTAGCTTTTAACTTATCGCCCCAGAGCGCATAAATAATTGACAACCAAGAAAGACCCATAGTCCATTCTGCTTCCTCGCTATAACCATCAGAATTTTTATTATAGTAACGATCGTTTTTATAACGAATGACTCCCCTTTCTCTGGTGAAATAATATTCAACGTTATTAACTATTTTTCGAGCTTGATCTCCTTGCACAACATTAAAAGGATAAATAAGGCTTAAAAGAGACAAATCATTAAATTTGCTTTCTGATTCACGGGGTAATAATTTATCCAAACTGTCTCTGCCGTTTTGAATCATATTTTCCGGAACAGTTATAAAATCCAAATCTTTAACTTGATGAAGCCCTCCTAAAACAGCACCGATAGATGAAGTATGAATCTCTTCCCCTTCTTCCCAAATTCCGGAATCCGGATCTTCCCAATACTTAAGTGAATAAAGATAATCAACTAATTTTTGCATTATTCGTTTATCTTTTTCACTCAAATTAATTTTGTTTCCTAAGTGCGCCAGTTCTCCAAGTTTAAAGAGAATAGCTCCTACTGCATCATTTTGTTTGTTTCCCCATTCTTCCCAATATTCTTCAAAGGTTTCTGGATTATAGCGCGCATGTATATATTGCCAACTTTCGTGCGGACGATGTTGGATTGCCCAATTAATCTTATCTTCATTTTTTAAAAAAATATCTAAAATAGAACGCCATAATTTCCTGACTGTTTCCCAATCGCCCACTTCTTCAAAAGCAAGAGAAGTATAAAAATTATCTCTCAACCATGCCTTATCATATCCAGTATTAACGTCTTTAGAAGAAGCCAAAAATAAACCAGTTGATGTTTGTAGTTTTTTTAATATCTGAAGATGTTCTTGAGCTATTAAAATATTAGCAGAAGTATTATTATTCATTGTTTTTATTTAAATCAGCCCATAATTCCTCTCCTTCTCTTAGGAGTTCCTCAAGTCCTGGCATTGATTGTTCTCCTATAATTTCTGCCATTTGAGCATGATAATTTCTCAATTCTGCGTAGCGAGAAAAAAGATTTTCTTGTATCTCAAAAAAATCAGCTAACTTTGCTGCTGCTTTTTCTTGCCAATAATTTTTTTGTTCGCGCGCTTCTGCCAAAACTTCTTGAGCCAATCTTAAATTTAGCTGTCCTTTTGCTCTGACACAATCAATAGCACTGCTAATCTCCCATTCACGTCCCTGAGCATGAAAAAATGGATGCTCGTGCAATAATTCTTTTTCGTGCATCATTTTTTCCTGAAAGCGTTTTGTTATTTCTTCAAAAGCTTTTTTTTCTTTAACTTCATTAGACGAATCTTCCTCTTTATTTATTTCGAGATTTTCGGAATTATTAAAAGAATTTTCTGGCTGTTTCATAAAATTTGTAACAAACATTAAGTTCCTTAATTATTTTAAGTTACTTTCTCTATAAAAGCAAAAACCTCTTACAATTAGAGGTTTTTAAATAATTGGCTATTATTTTCCCAAAAGCTTGTTGTAAAATTTAAACATTAAGCTCTAAGATATAATCTTGATTATTGCTCAATGATTGATAATAAAAACTTTCTATATTTTTCGGAAGTGTAGTTAAGTACCCTGATAGTTTTAATGTAGCGAACATCATTGCGCTGTTATTTTCTGTGGGATAATAGCCTTTATTCAAGTAATAAATTTCAAGAGCTGTTGTAATTTGATGTAAATTAGTATTATTAACAACTAATTTAGTTTCATTAATAATATCTTGAGTATTTAAAGTCACGCCATTAACCATAACGACTGTCCCAATTAAAGAAACAATTAAAAATGATAAAATTGAATTCATGTTTTTTAATATGATATTTTTTAATACTCGTTATCCTATCCTAAATAAGATCTAATGTCAATGATTTTATTATAAACCCCTTAACAATCCCAGTATTCGTTAACATTGAACCATCATCCTTCGCCAAGGCTATGGACGGACACAGAAAAAGCACCGTAAGTTAGGGCTTTGGGAGAAATACCCCGACGAATTGTCGGGGAATAAGCAAAGCTTGGGATCCCTCACTGCGTTCAGGATATAAAAATGCCTAACTTCACTTATATTCAGCAAGACATTCTAATTCAGGGCCTCGTGAACAACATTAGAGCTACAATAAGGGAATCAAGTAAATATATTCATATACCAGATTTAGTTTAAAAAAAAGATTTAATTGTTTTTGGATAAAAGAAAATACCCGAAAACTTGGTCTCGGGCATGTTTTCGATTCTTGTTGTTAGTCCTTCTTGAGCTTGAGAATCACAGAGCCATGGTATTGTCCCTGGATGACCGCAAACTCCTGAGAAGCTGACGCCTTACCAAGAATCCTTCTCACCTCTATTACCCTGGTTTCTCCATGATAATCCCATGTACCCGTCTCGATTGGCAGTTTAATCGAAACAGAATCTTTCTTGGGATTCATGTTCGGAACTTCATCTGGATCAACAGGGTCGAATTCCAGAGAGTAATAACACTGATCAGCGAGAGCAAATGCTATGTCAGCAATGTGACCCTCGTAAATCCCCAGATTTCTTGTAGTTTTCCCCTCCACATCTCCTTCAGTGGTGACCTTCCATGCTCCGGCTGGACTGAGATTCTTTAACTTATCTGTCCGTCTTTCCTCGCGAGACATCGCCTCTTGGTCACCCGCAATTCTACGTCTTTTCAGCTCTTCCTGTAATTCACTCGTGCTTGTCTTGGACAGTCTCTCGGACATTGTTATTCCTCCTTGTTTGAGTTTTAGAGTTATATTTGTATTATATCATACCTTTATGCGAAAAGCAAGGATTTCAAGTAAAATTATTCAAAAAAGTTCTAACGTCAACAAATTCCCAATCAGAAAAAGCCCCATAAATTAGGGCTTTGGGAAAAATTCAGGGCCTCGTAAACAACATTAGAACTATAATAAGAGAAACAAGTGAATATATCTATGTACCAGAGTTGGTATGGGGAAAATAGTATTGTTTGAAACAAACAAAAAAGGCACATGAATCTTATGTGCCTTTTCGATGAGTAATCCTCCGTTTTTTCAGTGTTCGCAAAGAAAAAAACCAAAGCATGTTAATCATCAGAAACGAAAGAGGAATCTCGATGACAAGGATAGAACCTTTAAGTAAAAAAGAACCTGAAGGAAACCTAAACCATCCAAATAAAAGAAATGCAAAGGTGAACATCGGTAAAACATAGTTATCGGCCAAATAGGTCAGCGGAAGCCTATCCTTCAAAACATCGATACTTACCATCGTTAGGCTTGCAAAGTAAAGAGCAAAACTTAGTATCATGCTACCGAAGTAAAGTGCGGTAAATCTTTCAATCTCGCCGAGGGAAAATATCATAACCACTAACGCAAGTACCAATAACAAAACTCTTATGAGTTCTCGTTTTTGTTCGTGAATCCATGCAGCGATTCTTCTTGCCATTATTCTTACCTCCTTTTGGAAAGAACTACTCTAATTGTAGCAAGGCTTTGTCGCAAAAGTCAATATTATAACTTAGAGTTCTAACGTCCACAAACCCTCAATCAAAAAAAGCCCTATAAATTAGGGCTTTGGGAGATATTCAGGGGCGACAGGACAACATTAGAACCATAATTAGAGAAACAAGTGAATATGTTCATATGCCAGACTTGGTTTAGAGAAAGATAAGAATGTTTTAATAAAAAAAAGCTGGCCCGTATCTCATATAAGATTTGGGCCAGAAATTGACTATCCTGAGAGCGCTGCTCTAAGAACGCGCTTCTCTTCAACAAGAGCTTCTTGGATCGCGTCAACGATCATGTTGAGAAGCTCCTGATTGATAAGCTTCGTGTTTGGTGATGGCGTCATTCGAGATGTAGAGATTTGCTTTCCATCTTCAGTCTCAAGAATTATGACACAATGATCATTCTCATAGATGATCTTGCTCCAAATACCTTCAATAACTCTCTCTTCAACGCCAATTTTCTGGATCCTAACGTCGAAAGTACCTTTGATAGATGGAACTCTCCTTTCGTCTCCCCGCATGAAGCTGATTGAGATTCCACTTGTGCGCTTAATTCCGATCCAAGAAACATTGATGAGCTCTGTACTACTTGGAATAATCATTTTCTTGCCCATATTAACCTCCTTTTATAAGTGTGCCATAGAATCCTAACTACAGACAGTGACGATGAATAGCCGACACAATGTCACCACAAAAATCCCAGCGTAATAGTACTTTACCCAACTCTGCATCAAGATCATCTCCTTTGCTTTTTACGCACATATTATACCATATCACCATACGAAAAGCAAGAGTTTTAGGTGAAATTAGTTAAAAAGCTCCATCGTCCACGAGCCCTCAATCAAAAAAAGCCCTATAAATTAGGGCTTTGGGAGATATTCAGGGCCTCGTAAACAACATTAGAACTATAATAAGAGAAACAAGTGAATATATCTATGTACCAGAATTGATATAACTTCTAAAAATAAAAAAAAGCTGGCCCATATCTAATTATGAAAAAAGAGTTACGCTTTGGCGTAACTCTTGTTCTGTTTTCTTTTCTTCTTCCTCTATGGAAGAACGGTAAAAGCATAAACTCTCGCTTTACCATCAGACCTATTAGTCTCAACAACAAAATCTTTAAGAGGAACTGTAATCGGGGTATTACCTTTAGGCCAAATACCAAAGCCAAAGGAATTGTCTCTTTCTTGTCTGGGATCGCAGTGCCAGTCCCTGTAACTTTCTCCTGATCGATAACGGGTTGTTGGATTAAACTGACCCTCTCCATTATTGCCATGTTCTCTGAAAGCGTAGAGAAAGGATCCTTTAATGGTCAATCCATGCTTAGTTGCATAATCTCGGGCCCTTTTGATCCTTTCCTTTTTGTGTGGAAAGTTTAGGTTAATAGCTTGGATCAAGTCACGCTGATACTCCCTTAATCCATTCCAAATCTTTGAGATAAATTCCTGGTTAAGGGATTGGTTTTCGCAGACCTGGTCACGCTGATACTCCCTTAATCCATTCCAAATCTTTGAGATAAACTTCTGGTTAAGGGATTGTTTTTCGCAGACCTGGTCACGCTGATCTTCCGTCAAATCATCCCAGATCTTTGAGATAAACTTCTGGTTAAGGGATTGGTTTTCGCAGACCTGGTCACGCTGATACTCCCTTAATCCA
>CAYPPP010000004.1:0-252 GCA_964412645.1 uncultured Candidatus Saccharibacteria bacterium | reverse complement strand
TTCCAAATCTTTGAGATAAACTTCTGGTTAAGGGATTTGTCTTGGCAGATCTGGTCACGCTGATCTTCCGTCATTTTCTTCCATTGCCTAAGAGTAATTTCTCCTCCCATTTTTTTACCTCCTTTTAATCTTTCGGAACTATTTATAATATATCATATAATGATACAAAAATCAACTTTTTGGACATTTTTTATTTAAAAAAGCTCCATCGTCCACGAGCCCTCAATCAAAAAAAGCCCTATAAATTAGGGC
>CAYPPP010000003.1:11280-33171 GCA_964412645.1 uncultured Candidatus Saccharibacteria bacterium | reverse complement strand
CATCTTTTTCTCCTTCCCAGCCATAAAGCTGGTGTACTTTGATATAATCAGCCACTCGAGATGGCACCATTGTTTGAAAATTGGGGTCCTGATTTGCGATCATATTTCTGATTTCCGAACTTGAGATTTCTGGGATTTTTACTTCCATAATCTCAAATTGGTCGAGAATTTGAATATGATCTGGAATCGGATAACCTTCTCTAGTTAATACAAGAAAGTGGTACTTGCGGACAAGTTCCTCTCCTCTATACCACTGAGCCCTGATTTCACATTCTCCCCCATATTTTTCTAAAGGAATTACTGAGTCAGATCCCGTGTACCAAAAGATATTAGCGTCAGGATATTTCTTTCTTAGTCGCTCTAACCATTCAATGGTTGGAGTGTTCTTGCCTCTGACATCGTTGTCAAGGACCTCGATCATATCCATTTCTAAGTCGGTAAAACTTTCCATAAAGCGATTTACCATTGAAACTCGGTGTCTCGCTCCAACCATTTCTTTTTTGTCTGTTCTGTTTCCGCAAGGAATCCAGAAAATCTTATCAAACTTTCCACTTTCAACAATTGTTCTTAGAACACATAGATGTCCTAAATGAGGTGGATTGGCGGCAGAACCGCCAATAGCGATACTAAACCGTCTTTTCATTTTCATGCCTTCCTCGTTTTGCCGAAACCGTAAAACACAGGCAGAGCTTTGTTTTATCAAAGTTTTAGCACGTATGGATTTTTTCGATTTTTCTCTTAAATTACTTTAGAAAAAATTGTTTGTAAAAGAACCTGGATTTATTATAAAGCCCTACTTGTTGACAGGCTGTTTGTTGTATTTCATAAATCCTTTCTTTGACTACCTAATACTGCATAAGTAATCAGAGGAAGGAGGGGAACTCTGCGCTCCCCTCGGTTGATTTAGTAGAGGTTCATACCAGGCCAATCCTCCATTGGCGTGGTTGACTTAACTATATGAACTCCTGCTTCAGCAAAATGCCGGAAAAGATCTTTGGTTTGTTTTTCAAATCCGGTAACTGGAGATGTGCAATCATCAAGAAGATAAATCTCCAATCTTTCAACTAGAGCAGGATCACTGACTTCAAGTTGTGTTAGAATACTTGAAAGAGTGGCTGCAACACAATGACTTGCAGCCTGTCCGGTGATAATCAAACGATCGTTACTAAACCACCGATCAACGATTTGCTGCCCGTCGAAATCTCTCAAAGAAGTTCCCTCACAATCAAATTCTATTTCTGGGTCTAATGCTGAATAATACTCAGTGAAAGCATTCATGCCTTTTAGGATAGTTGTTCTGTTTGTTGCGCGAGCAATCTCGTGAGCAAACACAACTGCTTCAATATGTGAATCGAGAGCATGTCCAAAACTTCCTAAAAGAGCGTGATAAGGCCAAATGACGAGAGGACTCTTGTCTTCACGTTCAAGTTGCCTAGTATAATAAGAAGCATGAGCTTCAAGCCATTCATTAGATTTTTCGTACACTTTACCGACTTCCGGATTAATGCGCCAAGTACCATCTTTTACTGATTTATAAGTGATAACAGTAAGGGGTTCTGGATGTCTACCATTGCTGCTTATCCAAAAAATGGGAAAGAAAATCTGCATAGGCACATGGCTATCAAGAGACACTTCAATTGATGTGATTTCTTGGATATTTCTAATAATTAACTTTGCCAATCTACGATTATCTTCCCATGCTCCCGGAACCAACAGGTCAGCATATTGTTGATGACAGAAAGTATTTTGAGCATCAATAATCAGAAGTTTGATTTTCAATTCATCCTCTGATGCTGGATTGATATTAGCTATGTTTGCCATACTCCTTGCCATTTTCACTGTTTTTGGATAATCTACTCTCAGCGAAGTTATCATAACGGTCTCCTTTGCTAGTTTTGGACTATTTTTTGTATTTAAAAGTGCCTTCAGACCGACTCTGACCACACTTTTCTATGGAACCTCTATTGCTCGTACCATAACATACTTTTATACAAAAATCAAGGGTTTATTGAAAAATTAGGTAATTTGTGGTCTTTTTTGAAAAAAAGGGGAATTGTATTTACAACTCCCCCTCTTCTTTTTGTCTAAGAACTATTTCCCAAACCCTCCCAAAGCTTCTTTACTGAAGCTCTGAGCGCCTTGGCTTACTCTGGTGGCAGAGCTTGAAAAAAGCTGAAAGGCCTCTCGGATTTCCTTTTCGGTATTTCCCGGAGTCAAAATCCATTCGTCGGGAATACCCATTTCAGCGAATATTTGTCTGAAGTCAGTACTCCCATCATCGATTCCCATGCCAGCGATGATATGAGTTTCGGCTTTGAGCATGTCCTTTATAACTGAGGCAACTTCTGAAACATGGCGGATATTCATTGAAGCATTCTCACCGCCATCAGTCGCTATCAGAGTAATCGTTCTAACAGCAACACCGTTATCTTCAAAATCTCTTGCCTTAGCAAGTACCGCAGCTAGAGTGGCAACAGTAGCATCAAACAAAGGTGTGTCGCCCGAAGGTCTATAACTAGAGGTATCAAGACGAACAACAGAATTAATTAAACCGTATGCCATTAAAACGCCAGTATGCATTAATCTTGTGTGAGCCAAAATATTATCTTTCATTTTAGAATCAGCGATTGAGTCAAGAACTAAGTTATGGCCATTAATCATGACTTGTTTATTTCCAGCGAATTGAATTGAGCTTGAATCATCAATCATTTGGGTGACAAGAACAACTTCACTTGCTTCAACTATATTAACATCAATTCCCAAAGCAGCTTGAATGTCAGCACCCATATCTGCGACTACTAGTGCCTGCTTACTTTCAGGGGTAATATCACCTTCAGCTTCTAGTGTGTCAAACAGCTCCCTTACGTTTTTGCTCATGATTCCTCCTTAGAGTACCCCCCAGCCTGTGCCAGGGGGATTTTTCTTTTCAGTTCTTAATTCCGGGCCAGGTTTCGATTGGATCGGTTAACTTGACTAGGTTCATTCCTGCATCAGCAAACCTTTCAAAGGCCTCATTGGCCTGGTCAGTAAAGTCTGCGCCGGGGACAACAACTGGCGAAGTGCCATCTTCCAAAAGATAAATTTTCTTTGCTAATTCGGGGTCTTGGACAGCAATTTCAGAAAGGATATCGCTGATCGTCCAAGCAACACAATGGCTCTTTGCTTGTCCAGCGATTAAGAGCACATCAGCCCGCATAAGTTTTTCAAAGAATCGAGCGTTTTTTTGAGTAAGAGCGCTACCATCATGTTGCGTTAAAACTTCTGGTCTGAGGACCGAATAGTTCTCGCTCAGAGGGTGTCCGCCCTTAACTTCTGCCCACGCCTGTGAACCTCTCACAAGAGCATGGAATTTATGAGCTTCTTCAATAACTCCACAAAGAGTATGTCCCTGACTTCCAAGAATACAGTGTGGAGGCCAGAGATAAAGAGGATACTTGCTCTCTTTCTTTAGTTGAGTGCAATAGTGCAACACCTGGCGGCACAGCCAAGTGTAATTTCCATTACAGAGCCACCAAGCAATAGCAGGGTTAGGCTTAACATCTTTGTGAAGAACATTGCCGGCTAGATCAAGATTAACAAGAGTTTTTCCATCATCCGAAACATCAATTAAGGTATGCGCACCAAGGAGATTGCTGTCTTCATCGATCCAAAATTCTCCAAAGAAGATTTGGTAAGGAAAGTGAGTGTCAAGAGTAGTGGTAATTTCTGTAATAATCCCGAGATTTTGATAAATGAACTCTGCGATTCTGATATTATCATCAATTGCGCCCGTGCCACTTTGGCCGGTAACATAGAGAGTTCCTTCTTTATTACAGAAGTCACGCTGAAGGTCAATCAGAAGCAGATGAACCCTAAGTTTGTCTGATCCTGAAGGACTAATAGAGTGTTGTCTTCTCCAATCAGTTGCCATCTGGGCGAGCTTTGCTTCGTCAGGTCTATAAGACCAATCAGAAGCATTACTTGCCTCAAAGAAGCTTGGGACTGGAAGGTTGGGAGTTGCGATTCTTGCTCTGGTCATGATTCCTCCTTTATGACCGATATTTTTCTTTCCCTTCAATTGATTTGAAGGAGTTTAACACTTTTTCTATCTACTACATAAACACCGTCTTTTGCTGTAAAAAGCCAACAATCTTGACTTATAAAAGGTTCGGTATCTGGAAACTCTTTAGCGATAATTAACTGTTTGTTTGCCGTTTCAATCCTGACAACACCTTCGTCGGTGGCAACTAAAAGAAAATCACCTGAAGTAGTTTTCCCTCGAACACTTTCTAACCAAGAATTTTCTCCTTTTTCTTCTTTTGTATGAGCTAGAAATTCTCCTTTGGAGCCAATAACGATACATTCGTTATAAATTTTTCCTTCATTTTGAGTAATAATGAAAAACCAGCATCTATTAGTTCCGAAATAACAATTCGCATTAATCAATTCGCCTGTGATGCGTGGCAATTTAATACTATCGTTAATTGTTTTTGCTTTTGCATCAAAGACAAAGGTTGTTTGAATTTGACCAGCCCTATAAAAACCGAAGCCAAATTTTTCTCCTATCCAAAATAAAGTCTGATTTTCAAGAACTTGCCCAACAATTTCGTCTGCAAAAGCACCATTTCTCATTAGTCGGCCACCTGTCAACCAATAGTAATTTTCGCTATTAGTCCCAAAAATCGGAGTATTTCTATAAGTATCAACTACAAGCTTAATAAGTTTTCCATCAGTGCCAATATTGATTAGCTGATGATTTTTAGCTATTAAGGTATTATTTTTCATGACTCGAAAACGTATTTTAGGATCTAAACTTTGGTAAGCAATTGTTTTGCCCCCCTCTCTTTTCAGTTCACCATCTTCGTGATAAACCCAATAGAGATTACCTCTCCAAGTAGTTGCTTCCAAAATAATACCCTTAGTCCTAAAGCTCTCTCTAACCGTGACTTTGCCATGAATCCTGACAGTTTCTTTAATTGCTGCGTGAGAACATTCAGGGCAAATATTGCGCGCGTGCTCCGCACCACAAACGATACATTTAGTCCACCTGATATTTTCAATTAAATCTTTTGGGAAACTCCCCCTTTCGTCTTTTTCGAATATAAGTCTTAACTTTTCTATTAAATCATCTGGCAAGACATCGTAATGTGTCGCGGGTTTTGGATATTTGACATCTGGATGGAAGACTGTAATTCTGCGAAGCGATCTTGCAGGCTGAACGATCCTCTGTAATCTATTTTTGGGCTTATAGATTCCACCATAAGGACCAACATAGAGTAAGCTTTGCATTAGCATAATCGCGTAGGCAAACCAGTCAGAATCAACATTATATGGTTTTATGAGAATTGGTCTTTGTTCACGAGAGTCGCATAGGAGTGGATCAACAAAACGTTCAGTAAAGAGGCGACACATAAACGAACCAAATTGAAAACTGTCTGTATCAATGAAGTACGCCTGATTATCTCTAATAAGCACATTCAAGTCGTTGAAATCTCCAACAACAACATTTCTTTTGTGAATGGATTCAAGAGTTTCATAAATATCAAGAAATGTTTTTATAACAGCATTATTATCAATGCCGGTTTGTCTGAATCCTTTGTCGCTATATCTGAGAAGCGCTTCAGTACCTGCTAACAACTTCATGGTATAGCCAACAACTTGTCCATTTGTATCAGTTATCAAATCTATGGGCGTAATTACCCTAGGAGGAAGATTCTTAGGAAAAACCCTAAGCTTTTTTTGATGTTCTTCGATTCTTTCGCGTGCTGCTTTTTGAGCTCGGAGATTACCAGTTAAGTCAGGATGATTAGGCAGTTTATATGCTTTAAGAGCTAGATAATTGCCTATATCGAAAACATCAGCTTCTCCACCTTTGCCAATTGATTTTTTAGGATCAAGTTTAATGACCTTTCCTCTGAGATAAACTTGCATTTTAACCACCTTCCTTTCTTCTAATGACCACCAGGGTCGTGTCGTCAGAGAGATGACCAACTGATTTTATTAGGGATGGTTTTTCTACATTGAGAGTAATGTGTTTTCTACTCACAAGCAGTAGTTGCCTTCTCACCATATCTTTATTTGAGAAATATCTATCTTCAAGCCAAAACTGACTCAGGTTTCCAACGATCTCATCTTTTCCCGGAATATTTTTTTCAGAAACAGCTATCAGATCATTAATACCATCCGTTGCAATCAGACAGGATCTGAGATTGCGCGTTGAAATCTCAAGATTAATCTTAAAATGCAACGAATCTAGCATGTCAGCTTTTATAGCTGATTTAATGATTGCATAAGCTAGATAGGGTGGCTCATTTTCCGGAAAAGGTCCGAGACATTCAATCTGTTCGTTTATAACGTAGAGACCGTCGCCGATGGAAAAAATAATCGTTTTTTCTTCAGTAACCACTAGACCAACAACAGTAAAGAGAAAGTGATCTAAGATAGTTTGTCTGAGATCATCGCCCATACTGTTAGCCATTATTCGTATTTGAGCTAATGTATCCTGTCTTACTCTTTCGAAAAATATATCAGGCGAATTTATTAAAGAAGTTTTTTCCAACAATTCTTTAATAATATGAACAATCAATTTGCTTCCGATTTTTGATCCGACCTCGCTTGAGTCAGAACTTCCGCAACCATCACAGACAACTGTAATTATTTTTTGTTGATCTTGATGGATAACGTAGGCATCATGACTATTTTTGCCAAGTCTCCTATGTTCTCTTCCAGAAACACTTCCGGCCGCTGTTTCAAAGTTCATCTTACACCTCTCTTAGTAGTTTTTATTTTAACCAAAAGGAAAATTAGAAAAAATTTAGATCTTAACTCCAAAGAGCGTCAGGATTTTCCTTATCTTGCCTATTTGTAGAGTGCAGGAGAAGATTTGTCTTTCAAAACTTCAGCTCAAGTGGGTCTTTTTTAAAGAACTATTCTGTTTTATTCAATTGTTAAAGTACCACTTTCGATCAGATATCTTGAGCTCTAAATTAAAGCCCAAAAGAGTGATAGAAAGTGTGATAGTCATATCAATTTCAAGAGATTTTTTTAAAATTTAATGAGTGTAAAATATAAACTAACATTTGGAGAAAAAAATATTACGAAGATAAAATATTAACAAACTGAATTTTTTTGTTTTTAAACTTATAAAGTTCTGCTGGTCTATGAGAGAATCCTTTTTGGATCTTCCCTACTCTCTCTACTAAATTTAGTACTGCCAATTTTTTACGAAAATTTCTTTTATCTATCTTTTGATTTAAAATTGTTTCGTAAACGTTCTGGAGATTTGAAAGCGTAAATTCTTGGGGCATAAGACCATAAACTATATTTGTGTAGCTTAATTTTGATCTTAATCTTTGTGTTGCAATATTTAAAATCTTTTTATGATCATATGCTAATTCTGGAAGATCTTTCACTAAGAACCAATTTGTGTCTTTAATGAGCTTTGAGCCGATCTTTGTGTTTGGAATTAATGCAAAATAACCAACAGAAACAACTCGACCGAACGGATCCCTATCTACTTCGCTAAAGGTATAAAGTTGCTCTAAATAAATGTTTTTTAGACCTGTTTTGTCGTATAAATGTCTTTTAGCAACCTCATCAACTGTTTCTTTGGGACCAACTAATCCACCAGGAAGTGCCCAATAATCTTTGTAAGGAACTTTATTCATTTTTATTAAAAGAACATGAAGTTCGTTTTTTATTATGCTCAAAATCGCAATATCTGTAGCGATAATAGCGAATTTATATTTTTTTTGTTTAATTGACATGAATAAACTTAGTGTTACTTATACACAGTATAGCGCTAAAAAAAACCTTGTCAAATCCTAATAGAATAAATCAAAAACTAAAGTCAAAAAATCAATCTAATTAGTAAGAAGATTTTATTTAAGACGTTTTTATTATTAAATAATATCTTGACACGAATGCTATAATTAATATTATATGTAACCCTATAATTAATACTATAGTAAATCTATAATTAACGTTATAAGTAATGTTATAATTAATATTAAGACTAATGTCATAATTAACGTTATTTGTAACCATATAACTAATACTATAAGTAGTGTTATAATGCAATAGAAGGAAAAAAATGAGCTATGTCTATAAAATTAGAAAAGGCAATAATTTTATGAATAATAACATTCTTAAAGTAAAAAATTTAACAGTTGAATTAGATAATGAAAAAATTATTAATAATTTGTCATTTCGAGTTGAAAAAGGAGAATTCTTAACCATTTTAGGCCCGAATGGATCAGGTAAAACGGTATTGTTAAGAACTTTATTGGATTTAGTTCCAAAGTATGAAGGCAAAATTACTTGGCAAGACAATGTAAAAATCGGATATTTACCGCAAGGATTAACTCACCTTAAAGTAAAAAATCTACCATTATCGGTAGAGGAATTTTTATCTTTAAAAAATATAAAATACGATAGAATTAGAAAATCCTTAAATTTAGTCGGCATTAATAATAAAAATATTTTAAAAAAAAGAATCGGTTATTTGTCAGGGGGACAGTTTCAACGAATGCTCATGGCCTGGGCATTATCAAGCAATCCAAATGTTCTTTTATTTGATGAACCGACTGTTGGCGTTGATATTCGCGGTGAAAAAACAATTTATAAATTATTACATAAACTTCAAAAAGAACAAAATTTGACGATTATACTAATTACTCACGACCTTAATATAGTTTACAAATATTCAACCAATGTTTTATGTATGAGCAAAGATAATGTTTGTCATGCTGTGCCCAAAGAAGTCTTATCTCCCGGAAAATTAAAAGAAATTTATGGCATGCCAATAAAATTTTATAAACATAATCATTAAACAATATGGTAAATCAATTCCTCTTAAGCTTAATTAGCGGTATTGCTGTTGGTGGGGTGGCTGGTTATTTGGGCGCTTTAATGCTACAAAAGAGAATGGCTTTAACGGCTGGGCCTTTAGGTCACTTAGCTTTTCCTGGTGTAGCGATAGCATTAGCTTATGGCTTTAATATTTCTTTGGGGGCTTTCCCTTTTATTATTTTAGGCATATTTTTGATTTGGCTCTTAGAAATAAAAACCAAGATACCAACAGAAGCATTGACGGCTCTTATTTTTGCCACTGGTGTTTCTATTTCTTTTTTATTTTTGCCGATGGAAAAAGCCGAAGCTGCTTTAATTGGCAATATCACGTCTATTAGCTGGCAGGACGCCCTAATCACCGTTTTACTGTCATTTATTGTTTTTATGATCGTGCGAAAAATTTTTGCGCAAATGATCTTAATTAACATATCAGAAGATTTGGCGAAAATAGAAGGTGTTAACATTAAAAAATATAACTTGATCTATCTGTTATCTATTGCAGTTATTGTTGCTTTGGGCGTAAAATTAGTTGGCGTATTATTAACCGCTGCATTGGTGGCAGTTCCTGCGGCTACAGCACGAAATTTATCTAGATCAATGAAAGGGTATTACATATTATCGCTGTTTTTTGGCATTTTAGCGCCGATTATTGGTTTAGTAATTTTTAAAATTACTAATTTACCAGCAGGTGTTTTAATTATTATTTCAGGCGCGGTATTATTCTTGTTATCGGTATTCTTTAAGGATAAATTAATTTATAATCACTATTCAGATGTCGTTTAAATCAAGATATAACAATCTAAATGAAAAGCAAAAATTAGCCGTTGATACAATAGACGGGCCCGTTATGGTTGTTGCTGGTCCGGGAAGCGGAAAAACAGAGTTATTAAGCTTGCGTGTTGCCAATATCCTGAAAAGAACTGATATTTCTCCTAATAATATTTTATGTCTTACATTCACTGACGCGGCCTCAAAGAACATGAGAGATCGCCTTATTGGGCTTATTGGAGCTAGCGCCCACAAAGTTGCAATTCATACTTTTCATAGTTTTGCGCTTGATATTGTTTATAAATTTAGAGAAGAATTTTATCGGTCCAGACAAATGAAACCAGCGGATGAAATTATTCAAATAGAAATATTAGGGAATATTTTTAATAAAATTCCCTTATTAGATCCACTTAGCGCCAAAGATCCAGATGGCGCATTTATTTATTTAGGGAGCGTTAAAAGAAGAATTAGCCAACTAAAAAAATCCGGCATTACGCCGAATGAATATAAAAAAATCCTTCAAACAAATAAAACAAACTACGAAGCCATTGAAAAGCTTTTTATTCCCGTATTTGAGACTCGCATGTCAAAATCCATTTACGGTCAAATACCAAAAGCAATGGATAAAATAAGCAAAGTAAAAATGCCCTCTATACCAATCGTTCACACAAGTTTATTGAATTATAAAGAGGTTTTTTTGCGAACACTTCTTTCTGCTTACAAACAATCAATGGAAGGAAATAGTACGAAACCATTGACTGAATGGAAGAATAAATGGTTTAAAAAAGATGCGTATACCAAAAAATTACACTTAAAAGACTTGCATCAATTAGATCGAAATTTGTCTTTGGCGCGAATATATGAAAAATATCAAAAAGCAATGTTCATTTCAGGATATATAGATTTTGATGATATGATTCTTGATACCATTCAAGCGCTTCTGAGCAAAAAAGGCATGCTCGCTCAATTGCAAGAACAATATCAGTATATTCTTGTTGACGAGTTTCAAGACACTAATGAAGCCCAAATAAGAATTATTCATCTTCTCGCTGATAATCCTGTAAATGAGGACAAACCGAACGTTATGGTTGTGGGAGACGATGATCAAGCAATCTATAAATTTCAAGGGGCTGAGATTAATAATGTTTTGGAGTTCAAAAAAAAATATCCGCAAACAAAATTAATTACACTCACTAAAAATTACAGATCTACCAGTGTTATTGTAAACTTTGCCCAATGTGTTATTGCTCAAGGAGAAGATAGGTTGACAGACCGCTTAGAAGAAATAGAGAAAAAGCTTGAGAGCGCTAATCCTGATATTAAGGACAGCACGATTGTTACACATACATTTGATACAGTTCTTCATGAATATACATACATTGCCAGCGAAATAAAATCTAAAATAGATAACGGTGTTAACCCAAACGATATTGCGATTATTGCCAGAAATCATCGCCAATTAGAAGTTGTTGCTGAATATCTTCAATCAGAAAATATCCCAATTCAATACGAACGGCAGCAAAATGTATTTGACGATCCCCATATTCAACAATTAATTCTTTTGGCTCGATTAGTAGAATCTTTATCGGAAAACAATATTTATTACCAAAACGACTTGTTTCCAACGGTTTTATCTTTTCCATTTTGGGACATTGAACGCCAGACAATATGGCAATTATCTATTAAGGCAAGTGAGGCCATAAAGACAAAAGAACAAGGTAGATGGATTGACATAATGCTTAAAAGCGGTAATATTCACCTCAAAAGTATTGCCAATTGGCTCTTAATGATGTCCAGTAGAGCAAAAACACATTCTTTGGAAACATTAATAGACGATCTAATTGGTCCTTCAGAAGTAAAAAAATCTTTTACTTCTCCGTTTCGCAGATATTATTTTTGCAAAGATCGATATGAGAAAAACCCTCGTGCTTACTTGAGATTTTTATCAGGATTAAGCGCTTTTATAAGAGCAATAAAATTATATAGCGCAAAAACAAACGCACCTTATTTAGCAGACATGATTAATTGTATCGATGTGTATAAAAAACATAAACTCCCTATTATAGATACAAGTCCCTATATGAGCGGTATCAACGCAGTAACGCTTTTATCGGCGCATAAAGCAAAAGGGCTTGAATTTGATACGGTTTTTGTAATTAATTGCCAAAAAGATATTTGGGCAAAAACGCAAAAATCTGAGATGATTTTATTTCCCAAAAATCTTGCCATTGATCCGGCGGGAGACATCTTTGATGATTATTTACGCCTTTTTTATGTCGCTCTCACTCGCGCAAAAAGACACCTTTATGCCACAAGTTATATCAAAAAGGAAAATGGTAAAGATTCATTGCGCGTGCCATTTCTTGATCCGATATTTTTTAAGGGATTGTTATATAAAACTCAATCTATCCGCCAGCATATATCCACTCAAAGCGCAATAAAAATCTTAGAAAAATCCGTTTTTAAAACAGTTTCTCCCTTGGCCGTAGATGAAAAGGCTATCTTAAGGCCTTTGGCAGATGAGTATATTATGAGCGTAACGCATCTTAATAATTTCCTTAATATTATTAAGGGCGGGCCCCGTTTCTTTTTTGAACAAAACTTTTTGCGATTTCCTCAAGCAAAGACAACAAGTATGTCCTATGGCACAGCAATGCACGCGACCATAGAGCTTGTTTATGTTTATTTGCAAGCTAACAAAAAACTACCTGCCTTAGAAGAAGTAAAAAACATGTTTAAAGAAAGTTTAAAGAAAGAAAGAATGAGTAAAGAAGATTTTAAAAAACATCTTGCCAAAGGAAATAATGTGTGGAAGATTTACTTTCAAACAGCTAAAAATCGCATCAGTACATCTCATTGGATAGAGGTTAATTTTCGAACCCAGCAAGTAATAATTGAAAACGCGCATATTACAGGAAAAATAGATAAAATAGTTCCAGACGAGAAAAACAAAGTTTTGGATGTTTATGATTTTAAAACTGGAAAATATCACAAAGATTGGAAAGGAAGAGACCTAAGACAAAAAATTCAATTATATGAATACAAAAGGCAGCTTATATTTTATAAGCTTCTAATTGAAGGATCTCGTGATTATTCGTCCTATATCGTAAATACGGGATATCTTGAGTTCCTCTCCCCCACTCCTAAAAATGAAATGTTGCTTCTTTCTTATAAAGTTACAGATGAGGATATAAAAAGATTAAAAAAATTAATTATAGCCGTGAATGCAAAAATTAAAAAACTAGATTTTCCAGATGTTAGTAAATATAATCCGACGCTTGATGGCATTATTAATTTTGAGGACGATTTGATTAATGGCAACATTAAAAATTAAGAAAGAATCAATAGTAAAAAAGTCTTTTTGATTTGACATTTTTATTAAAAAGCGCAGTATATAAAACACATGAAAAAAAAACAAAACAAATGGCAAGACACCTTTTTTAATAAAGCCAAGCGAGAAGGTTATCCTGCTCGATCAATTTACAAACTCAAAGAAATTGATCAAAAATATAAACTTATTAGACAAGGTGATATTGTTTTAGATTTAGGATGCGCGCCGGGATCATGGATGATGTACGTATCTGAAAAAGTGGGACCTAAGGGCAAGGTATTTGGTATTGATATTCAAGATATAAAAATAAAAATGGGAAAGAACATGAAGTTTATCAAGGCAGATATTAGAGAAATTATTAAAAATATAGAAATTAGGAAATTTGACGTAGTTCTTTCCGATCTAGCGCCAAAAACGACTGGTATTAAGATTACTGACGCAGCTAAATCTTTAGAACTTGCCAGAGAGGCCCTTAAAATCGCGCAAAAAACATTAAAAGCAAAAGGACATTTCGTTGTAAAAAATTTTGAAAGCGAAGATACAGTTCAATTTATCAATATATTGAAAAAATATTTTAATACCGTTAAAAGAAATAGCCCTCAGGCCACAAGAAAACAAAGCCGAGAGTTCTATATTATCTGTAAAGACCATAAAGTAGAAGATCATGGAGCGTAAATCGTTTTTAAAAAAAGAAATAGAATGGCTTTTAAAAGAAAAATATAATGGCCGATTTACAAAAAAAGCGCAAAAAGATGGAAGAAAACTTAAAAAAGGATATCCTCTCGCCTACTTAATTGGCAATCAACCTTTTTTAAATTGTGAAATTGATTTGAAATATAAACCCTTTATTCCTCGTCCTGAAACGGAATATTGGACAGAAAGAGTTGTTGGTAATATTAAAAAGAACAAAAAACGAAAGATCCAATGCTTAGATATGTTTGCTGGGAGTGGCTGTGTTGGGATTGCGATATTAAAAAACATATCTTATGCTCAAGTTGATTTTAAAGAAATTAATAAAAAATTTTTAAAACAAATTAAAATTAATCTTGAAATTAACAATATTAACAAAGAACGCTATCGTATAATTCAATCAGATATTTTTAAGAATATAGACATTAAAAGTGTAGATGTCCGACACCTACACAATGGATATGTTAAATACGACTATATTCTTGCTAATCCTCCTTATATTGCTCATAATGATGAAGGTATCCAATTATCAGTTAAAAAATATGAACCCAAAAGAGCGTTCTATTCTAAAAATAATGGACTTGAAATCATTAAGCGCTTTCTAAAAGACGCAGAAAATTATTTAAACGAAAATGGAAAAATATATATGGAATTTGGACATGGGCAGAAAAATGAAATTACAAAAATATTAAAAAATTATGGTTATGAAAACTATCAATTTTTTAAAGATCAATATGGCAAATGGCGATGGATAGAAATTAATTTTTAACCTATAATTCATTTATTATGAATCTTTCTTGTGGTATTGTCGGACTTCCGAATGTTGGGAAATCTACTCTCTTTAATGCTCTTTTGTCACGTCAAGTTGCCGATGCGGCCAATTATCCTTTCTGTACGATTGAACCAAACACAGGTATTGTTGAAGTGCCCGACGGACGGCTTAAAAAATTGGCGAAAATTTCTAATTCAAAACAAATTATTCCTTCAGCAATTAAATTTGTTGACATTGCAGGTCTGGTTAAGGGCGCTTCAAAAGGAGAGGGTCTTGGCAATAAATTCCTTTCTCATATTAAAGAAGTTGATTTGGTCGTTCATATTCTTCGTTTTTTTGAAGACACGAACATAGCGCGCGCTGGAAGCGAAACCCCTCAGAAAGATTATGACATTATTGTCACAGAGCTTTGCTTAGCCGATTTAGCAACTTTAGAAAAACAAAAGGAACCAAAAGGTATTGCTGATAAAGAATTGAAAGCGAAATGGGAAGTTGTTAAAGAAATCAGGACAGAACTAGGAAAAGGTATTCCTGCAAGAAATACTGATTTAACAAAAGAGGAAATAAAATCAATTAAAGACTTAAATCTTATAACATTAAAAAAAGAGATAGTTGTCTTAAATGTCTCAGAAAATGATCTATTTCGCAAAGACGAGATAGTTGAGAAATATTCTCAATGGAACCCAATCATTGTATCGGCAAAAGTTGAAGAAGACTTAATTGGACTTTCAGATGATGAAAAAAAGGAATATTTAAAGGAATTAGAAATTAAGTCTTCGGGACTTGAAAAACTTATTAAAGAAGCACATAAAACATTAGGACTAATAGATTTTTTAACTACAGGAGAAAAAGAAACAAGAGCGTGGACAATTAAAAAAGGCGCTAAAGCGCCAGAGGCAGCAGGCACAATCCATACTGACTTTCAAAAAGGATTTATTAGAGCTGCTGTGATTGATTTTGATGATTTTGTTGAATATGGTGATTGGAAAGCGTTAAAAGAAGCTGGCAAGGTTCGGTTTGAAGGTAAGGATTATGAAATGAAAGAAGGAGACATTGTAGAATTTTATCATAATTAAAAAACATTAAGATATTAATTAAAATAAAAGCTCAACAGATTATAGCTGAGCTATCTTAGTTTATAAACAGCACCGAAATAACAGATGCCACTTATCGAAATCATTAGGAAACCAAAAGCAGAACCTATTAAGATATGTATTGTCGTGAACAGAAGAAAGATATTGCCGCTTGTACAAAGAATGCGAATTACTCGTCTGTTGCGCGGAGTAACTCTTTGTAAATTACCGTTTTGCGCAAAGTGTTGGACTATCCAACGAAAAATAAATTGATTAACCCATCTTATAGCACGTTCTGTTAAATAAAGAGCTGTATCTACAACATAGGCTGCTACTTTTTCAGCTTTCTTTGGTTTTTTGGGTTTGTGAAAAAACATCCCCCCCTCCTTTTTGATTTTTATTCTTAGAACCACGCTTACATTATATCATACCTTCATATAAAAAGCAAGGATTAGTATTTAACGGGTAAGTTGTCAAAGGTACATACGAACATATGTATGAATGTTTTAAGAATTAAATATTATAAAAAAAAGACCGACTAATTGTCGGTCTTGCTAGTTTGTTTAGGAAGAAGCCATTTTGTTGTCAAAGACATAAATGGCACTCCTATAATAATGAAATGAACTACTAAAGCAAAAACAAAGAGTTCGCGAGGGAAGGTTGGATATATCAAGCTTAAGGTAATAACGCTAATTAACGCAATTACTATGCCTCCGCAAAAATAAATAATATTTAACCAGCGCCAGCATATTTCTTTTTTATCCATTTTTGCCTCCTTTTCTCATTATACTCTATCAACTATTTTCATTGCTAACTCTGCTAATTCTTTATCTAATCCTTTAGAGTCAAGTTTCTCTACTGCCTTTTCTCCTAATTTTTTTTTGAGCTTTCCTAATAATTCATCGTAACTAAACGGCTTTCCAACTCTTATACCGGTATGGCGAGCTTTAAAGGCAAGAACTTTTTTTGGAGTTTCGTCGTTTTCTTTTCCGTAACAATTCCAAGGGATAATATTAACTGGTCTAATGAATAAATTATATCTTTTGGCAAGAACGATAAAGCCAGGATTAACATATCTTTCTTCGGGACAGGTCGCGCCTTCAGGAAAAATAATTATAAACTTAATTTTACCATACCTTAACGCACCGGTGATAAGCTTCGTGTCTTCAGGCGTTGGATTATTCCTATCAACAAAGACAATGTATTTGCCACTAAGAAGTTTTAGTAGGCGAGGATTTTTTTCAACCCATTGAAGCGCCTTAAGTCCTTTTCTGGCAACAAACAATGATTTGCTTGTAGGTATTGTCAGTGCAATCAGAGGAATGTCCCAACGGCTTCTATGGCGGGCAATGACGACTTGACAATCATAATCAATATATTCTTCTTTTCCTGGAATTAACCATGTCCCACAAAGAAAAATAAACGTTACAATTCGGAATAATCCTTTTATAATCCAAAAGAGAAGAAATCCCCCAACATTTCTCTTAAAAGTTTTCCTAGACATCAGAACACCTCCTTATTGAGAAATGATATCATTAGTAATTTAGAAAAACCGCCAGAAGGGTGTTTGTCTTGATTTTTTCCAAAGAGCTGCCCTCCTAACGGTTTCGAATCAAAAGAACTAAATTTGAGACCTTTTAAACTCCCTGCCAGCAGCTTATATGTGAAAGAGGGGGAACCTCTAAGACACAGTTTGCAAATCTGGCAGGGAAGCTTCAATAAACTTGCACTGTGATAATGTTAATATAAAAAAAACAAATGTCAATCTTTTAACATGGAATCCAGAAAAATATCTATTATTTAAATAAAGAAAAAAGGCAACCGCAAACTACAGGGTTGCCTTTCGCAGATAAGCTAAAGCTCTGCGCTTAAGGTTGGCATAAACGCGCCAACCATATTTAGCGAAGATTCAGTTATAGTGGCAAGTCTTTGTCCTGCTTGAGAAATGCCATAAAGAGCGGCATTAGCACAAATTTCCTCAAAGATTTGATCAGGATTAAGAGGATCTGAACAATGCCCATCTTCCTTAATCCTTTTTTTTGCTAAGGTAATAGCTTTAACTATCTCATCTTCGGGGATATCTATTCGGCTAGCCAAAAAACTTACCACTTCTTTCTTTTCCTGTTTTGTGCACATTCACATTCCCCCTCTTTCTAGTTAGTTAAGATCTAGTGGAGTTGCAGATTAATCTTAACTTTCTCTCAAGAGAGATTAGCTCGTCTTCTCTTAAAGAACCACCTCCTCCTTTAGAAGATTAGTAGCGTCACCTCCTTAATGAAGTATCCCTATTGTAAGATATCCACAGATAAAGTCAAGAAGGCCTGTTGATAAGTTGCGCCAATTTTAAGATCGGTTTATGATTAAGATAATATGCAAATTCTCAAAGTCATTCCCGTGATAAAAATTCCTTTGCCTCAAACGCAAATTTTGACGTATTTCTCAACATTTCCAATAAATGTCGGCTCCTTGATTTCTATAATTCTGAGAAACAAAAAAACATTAGGATTAGTCATAGAATCTCAAGAATTAAAACAAGCTAAGATGAGAATAAGGAAAGGAAGTTTCTCTCTAAAAAAGATTGATCAAATCATTAATTCAGAAGAAATAATTGATGAAAAAATGAGAAAGCTTATTAATTGGATATCGTCTTATTATTGGGAACCGTTGGGCGTTATTTTAAAAAGTGCTTTGCCTATCGTTTCTTTGAAAAAATGGAGAGAAATAGGTCCTAAAGAACAAAAAAATTTTAAAGATAAGAACCTTGACGGGGGGCTAAAGACGTTAGTCTTTGACGGAGGGCTAAGAACCTTGGGATTACCTAAGAACCTTGACGGAGGAGTTAAAAAAGAATTTTGGTTAAAAATTCCTGAAAAAAGATTTTTTTTGCAGATTAAAAAACAATTAAGCCAAAAAAATCAGGTGTTATTTTTTTATCCCGAGATTGCAAAATTAGAAAATTTCTATCAAAAACTTCCCAAGAATATCCAAAATAAAACAATTATTTATCATAGCAGTATAAAAAAGAAAGAACTTTGGGAAAATTGGAAAAAAATTTATCAAGGGGAATCGTGTCTTATTTTATCAACACGTCAAGGCATATTTTTGCCCTTTAAACAATTAAGTATTATTTTAATTAATGGGGAAAGTTCTTTGTCATATAAATCATGGGATCAACATCCTAAGATTAACGCAAAACATGTCGCTTTAAAATTGGCGGAAGTTCATAATGCCGATATTATTTTAGCCGATACAGCGCCTTCTCTTGAAGCTTATTGGAACATCAAAAATAAAAGATATTCAAACGCTAATAGCGAAGACCTCTTGTCAAAAGAAGAACAAAAAATTGAGATAGCGGATATGAAATCAATTATAGAAAAAAATGAAAAGAATTTTTCTTATTTCTCGCCTCTAACCATTAATGCTATTAAAAAAACGCTTTCTGAAAAAAAGAAGATTTTATTTCTCCAGAATCGCCGAGGTGGATCAACTTACGTTTTTTGTAAAGATTGCGGTTATTTTTATCAATGTCCAAGATGCGCATTTTCATTAGTTTATCACTATGAAAAAAATAAACTTGTTTGCCACTGGTGCGGATATGAAGAGAATCCTCCGCAAACTTGCCGTAAATGCCAAGGTTCTCATCTAAAATACTCAGGTCATGGAATTGAAAGAATTGAAAAAGAAATTAATGTTTTATTTCCTAAAATTCCTATATATTTATTAGATAACGATACAACGCCTTTGCACGAAACCAAGGTTGAAATGTACAAAAAGTTCAAAGAAGAAAAACAAAGCGCTTTTCTAATAACAACAAGTTTAATTTTAAGTATGCCTCCTATTCATATTCAACTTTCTGTTTTTTTAAATTTTGATTTAATCTTTAATATTCCTGATTTTAGCGCAAATGAATATGCCATCCGATTTGCTAAAAAAATAAGCAATATATCGCAAAAAACAATAATTCAGACCTATGAACCTGATAATATTTTGATAAGAATGTTAAAAGTTGGCAGATATGATAAAATATATGAGAAGGAGCTGTCTCTAAGAAAAAAAATGAAATATCCGCCTTTTTGGCAGATAATCAAGTTAAAATATAAAAATAGAAATGAGTTTAATGTAAAAAAAGAATCGCTTCGTCTTTACGATCTTTTGAAAAAATTTTCAAAGGATAATCAAAGTATTCAAATTTTGGGTCCGCTTCCTTCTTCTCAATATAAAATTAGAAACTATTATCAGAGAATTATTATTATAAAAATAAAGAAAGAAGAACTCAAAGCAAGAAACCTTATATTGAAAGCTGTTCCTCCTAAGTGGGACATTGATGTTGATCCAATTGGAATTTAAATTGCCTTTTTTCTACAATTTATGATTAAAGAAATAGTAACAGAACCAAATTCAATCTTAAGAAAAAAATCACGAAAAATAATTGATTTTAAAGACTATAAAACAAAAAAAATAATTCAAGATTTGAAAGATACTCTTATAGATTGTAAAGAAGGACTGGGCTTGGCAGCTCCACAGATTGGAATTAATCTAAGAGTTTTTGCATTAAATATAAAAAATGAAATTTTAATTTTTGTTAATCCTGAAATTACTCATTTTTCTACGAAAGAATCACCAGAAAAAGAAGGCTGTTTAAGCGTCCCGGGAATAGCTGGAAAAGTTGATCGGGCCAATAAAGTAGTGATGAAATACTACGATGAAAGTGGCAAAAAGCATAAAATTAAAGCAAAAGGAATTATTGCTCAAGCCTTTCAACACGAAATTGACCATTTAAACGGAATTTTATACATTGATAAAATGAAACAAAATTAATAATTTAAATTACAGTTTTTTCTTTACATCTTTTGACAAATAACAAATAATAGAATATGATATGACTAGTTCAATAAAAGGAGGAACGAAAAATGAGTCAAACCGATTCATCAATGTTAACATCAATAAAAGAAGAAAAAAAATGGCTCAGACAGGAGAGAAAAAAGAAAAAAAGACCACAAGGATTCAAAGATTATAGTGGAATTCCTCTACTTGCATTATTTGAAGACCGTGCCACACGGATGAATATGACTCTTCAAGAATTTATTCTAAAAGAAGTTTTAGATAAACCTCTTAATGAGATTGCGCAAAAAAGATTTGGCTATTCTAGCTACGAAAGATTAATCAATGCTTTTAAACAAAAAGGATTAATCGTAGAAGATATACAAGCCGTTCTAGGAAGATTTCCTCATATAATATTTTTTTCTAGTATTGACGACACAATGCAATGGAGAAGAATAGCCATTAAGGCAAAAAGTTATAAAATGGCAATATTTTTGGGGAGAAAGATGTTCGTCTTATAAAAGAAATAGCAAACAGAATGGACAGTATTGAATGCTGTCCATTTTTTATTATAAAAAAAGAAAAAGAGAGGCGCGTTTTGCGTCTCTCTTTTGTTGTTCTTTGATTCAAGAACTATCTTGTTTGCCGAGGAAACACTTGTGTCCCCCGACCGTTCCAGTCAGTCGGCATTTCAACTACTTCTGCTCTTATATGAGTAAGTTTTTCTGTTTCCTCGCCAATAGACAAGATTTTAACCTTAATCTGATATGGCGTATCGTATTTACTATTACAAACACTACATGGATTACTCCCGTTTTTAGAAACAGTTAGATCAACTTTTTTTCCTTTTTCAATAAGATAAATACAACGCCGACAGATTTTTACATCAAGCAATTCATCTTGAATCAAAGTATCATTTTCCTGAGTTTTCATCACTTGCCTCCTACTTCAAGGATAACATACTATAATTTAAAAGTCAATAGATTGGAAAAAAAATTCAAGATAGGGATTTTTTTTTAAGTTCATTTTCTACCAATATTTTTACTTTATTGCCGTCAGCCTTGCCTTTAATCTGATTCATTATTATTCCCATAACTTTTCCCATTTCATTCATAGATTGAGCGTTAACCTTAACAATAGCACTCTTAATAATACTTAAAAGCTCTTTTTCGTTCAATTGGGTTGGTAAGTATTTTTCAATAATTTCAAGCTCCTGCTTTTCTTCCTCTGCTTTTTCAGAACGACCGCCTTTTTTATAAAGAATTATCGCATCTTTTCTTTTTTTTGCTTCTTGTGCTAAAACATCAAGAACATTTTGTTCTGTTAACTCTTTGTCTTTACCAATCTTAATCTGTTCGTTATATAAGGCAGACAACAAACTACGCAATACCAATGTTTTTACTTTATTTCTTTCTTTGAGCGAAATATTTAATTCGCTTTTTATTTTTTCTTCTAGAGGATTATTCATCATTCATTATATTCACAATTCATGATTTATGATTCATGATTCTTAATCTTCGTCAAGGTTCTTTCCGATGTTATGTCGGAAAGGTTCTTAATCTTCGTCAAGGTTCTTTCCGATGTTATGTCGGAAAGGTTCTTAATCT
>CAYPPP010000003.1:0-11180 GCA_964412645.1 uncultured Candidatus Saccharibacteria bacterium | reverse complement strand
TCGTCAAGGTTCTTTCCGATGTTATGTCGGAAAGGTTCTTACTTTCTTTTTTGAAATTCTTTCCTTATTCTTTCACGATCAATCTTTTTTCCTTTTTCAACTTCTCCTAATTTTAAAAGCCTGTATCTTAGTCCGCCAATCTTTTTACGCCAAAGGGCAGAATTCTTTTTTTGCCGTTCAGATTTTGGTTCTCTATAATATCGTTTTTTACGTACTTCTCTTAAAATGCCACTAGCTCTAACTGTCTGAGAAAAACGTCGGATGAGAGAACTGGAATTTTCTTTTTCAAACTTAGTTACTTTTACCACAAAAAACACCTCCTTTGCTTGGTAATAAAAAGACGAAAATTTTTATTTCTGTTTTTTATTAGATTTTGTTTCATTTATTTTTTTTGAATGTGAAATTTATTTTTTTTTCGTATTATCATTCTTATTTTTTTAGGCAGTTCTTTAATAGAAATAGTTTCTTGAGTTCCGGCAATTCTGTCGCGCAAAATAGCACAATTTTCTAAAGCTTCTTTTTGGCTCACAAGCACTGTAAATCTTACCTTTAATTTTTCAGCTACTTTCTTTTGAGCACTTATGCTTTCTTTAGAAAAAGCTTCATAGACAAGAAAATTTTCCTTGCGTAGTTCTTCCATTAATTTAAGCGCTCTTTTCTGTCCAAAACTGCCAAGATGAGCTAAAAATATCTTCTCGTGTTTCCTTTTGTCGAAACTAACTTCTTTCTCTTTCATATAAGCAATTAAGCGTTCAATGCCAAAGGCAGCTCCAGTTGCGGCCATTTCTTTACCGCCAAGAGTTTGAATTAAATAATCATACCTTCCACCACCGCCCAGGGCTTCCTTGGTCTCATATTCTTTACTTTGTGGTAAAATTTCATAAACAGCGCCACTGTAATAATCAAGTCCCCTTACTAAAAATGGATTAAAAACATAAGGTATATCCAAAAAATCAAGAAACTCTAAAAGTTTTTCAAAGTCATGACGGCATTTTTGACACAAAGAATCAATAATTTGAGGTGCTTCTTTAGCTATTTTTTGGCATTTTTCGTCTTTAATATCAAAAATTCTCAAAGGATTAATTTTTATTTTTCTACGATAATCAACGGGAATCTTTCTTGATTGATCCGATAAATAACTTTTTAAATTTTTTATATAATCTGGACGACACTCTTTACAGCCTATACTATTAATGTGAACAGTTAAGTCTTTAATTGAAAGTTCTTTAAAAATGACGAAAGCAATCTGGATAATCTGAGCATCGGTTATTGATTCGCGGCTACCAATAACTTCAAATCCAAATTGATGGAATTGGCGCAAACGGTTGTGTTGAGGTTTTTCATGGCGAAACATTGATCCGATATAATAAAAACGTAAGGGATGGGGTCTGTTTTTCATGCCATGTTCAATGTATGCTCTTACTATTGGAGCGGTTCCTTCTGGCCGTAAAGTCAGTTTATCGCCACCACCAGTTTTTAAACTAAACATCTCTTTTTGATCAACAATATCTGAAGAAATACCAACGCTTTTCGTAAAAAGATCAGCGGATTCAATAATGGGAGTATCAATTCTCTCGAAAGAATAATAATGAGAAATTTTATTCAAAGTTTCGCGAATTTTATCCCAGTAGATTTGATCTTCCGGTAGAATGTCAATTGTTCCTTTTGGTTTTTGATATTTTAATTTAGCCATATTAGAAACATTAAATATAAAATTTAGAAATAGAAAAACAAGAGGTCAAAAAAAATCAATTCAGTGATTTTTTAATTTACATTTTTCATATTGTACTTAATCCCAGTTTATAGCTTGGGGCAGAAAATGTTTTTGCTTCTTTAACGGGCCATACGCGGACAAGAACTTTACCCACAATATATTTTTTTTCAAGCTCTCCCCAACTGCGTGAGTCTGAACTGTGTAAGCGATTATCCCCCATCATAAAATAACTATCATTATTTAGTTTCTTTTCAATATTACCGGGAGTATTTTCTCTATTAATATAATTAGACTCACTTAAGATAAAGCCATCAGGATATTCCTTGTTAATAATTGATACTTGTCCATCAGCTATCTTGATAGTTTCACCCGGCAAGCCAATAACCCTCTTAATATAAAATTGTTTAGTGTTTTGAGGATAACGAAAAACCATCACCTCTCCTCTCTTAGGCATCCTAAGGCGGTATGTTATTTCATCAATAATGAGATAATTGCCATCTTGAAAATTAGGCTCCATACTTGATCCTTTAACAAAAAAAGGTTGAATAATGTAGTATCTTATCGGTATAATGATAATTAGAGATATAAAAATAATTTGGACAAATTCCCAAAAAAATAAAAGAAGTTTTTTCATCTATTAAAATTACATGTTAGATAACATTTTAACAAATTTTTAAGTTTCAATCAAATGCAAAAGAAAGGATTAGAATTTTTAAAGAACTTAGGTCTTGTTGCGATTTTCTTAACGCTTTTATTGTTAGCATTTTATATTCCTCAAAATCACAATTTTGAAATTAATAAATTTAACCCTAAGTCTTTATTGAATCTTGGAAAGATTTTACGCCTTAGTTTTAATTCCGAAGAAAAGTTATCAACAGATCAAGATGGTTGGATTAATATCTTACTACTGGGCCGACCAGGAGCGAACAACCCCGCGCCTGACTTAACAGACAGCATTATTCTTGCTTCTTTTAAGGATAATAAAGCGCTTTTTATATCAATCCCTAGAGATTTTTATGTAAAAATTCCTCAAAATGGAAATTATAGAAAAATTAATTCTTTAATTTCTTTAGGCTATGATCAATCTGTTTTGAGAGAAATAGCAACATCAATTACAGGCAAACAAATTCATTATTCTATTCTCGTAGATCTCGAACTCTTGAAACAGATTACAAATTATTTAAACGGAATAAATATCTTAGTCGCGGAAGATATTTACGATCCCTTATTTCCTGGGCTAAATCATAGCTATGATCCTTTTAAAATAAAAAAGGGCTGGCGCCATTTAGATGGAGAAACTCTTCTTAAATACATAAGAACTCGTTATGGTTTTGAAGGAGATTTTGGCCGCATGAAGAGACAACAACAAGTTTTAGCTAGCATCAAAACAAAAATTAACAATTTAAACAGTTTTCAGAATTTTAACTTTATTTTATCTCTTTATAATAAATTTCAAGACCACATCAGTACAAAATTAAACATTGCTGAAATAAAAGCGTTATGGCTAAAAACCAAAAAATTAGATATTGGTTCTTCAGGCGCTTTCTCCCTAACTTCACGAACCCCTGAACTCTTAAAAGAATCTTATGTTCCAACTAATCAAGGAAGAATGTTTATTCTATCTCCCAAAGAAGGTCTTAGTAATTATACAAAAATTCAAAATTATGTCAATAAAATTTATGAATCATATTAAAAATTTCTTTAAGTACGGACGGATAAATAAAATTCTTATTTTCGGTCTTGGTAATCCCGGCAAAAAATATAATTTGTCTCGCCATAATATTGGAAGAATGACTATTAATTTTTTAGCAAAATCTAATGATTGTCAATATAAATATTATAAAAAATTTAAAGCATTTTTAGCTGAGACCACAATTAATAATAAAGAAATTATTTTAGCTAAATCAGAAAATGCTATGAATATTTCAGGAGAACCAATAAGATTAATCAAAGATTATTATAAGATTTCTTCAGAAAACATTTGGATTATTCATGATGATGTTGATATCGCTTTTGGCAAGATTAAAGTTTCTCAAGAAAAGGGCGCTGCTGGTCATCACGGCGTAGAGTCAGTTATTAATCATTTAAAATCAAATCAATTTAATCGCATAAGAATTGGTATTTGGAATCGCCCTTTTGAAGAAAAAAATAAAAACATAACCCAAAGTTATGTTATGAAAAATTTTAATCAAGAAGAGCAAGAAAAACTAAACGAAATAAAAAAAGAGGTAGTGTCTCTAATTGGTACTGCGATCAAAGAATAGCTATTTCTTTTCTTAATCCCGCCTACGAGCGTTAAAGATAAACACAGTTGTATTTATCCCTGATCCTCGCCGCCTAAGTAGAACTAAGGAGGGATTGTTCTAATTCGGCACTCATAGGCAAGATTTAAAAAAGAAACATCTATATTGTTTACTGTACATTATAATCCTTTATAATGTGTTTGTCAACCTTTTAACTATTTTAGAACGATTTTTGCCAAAATTCTTGACATTCATATTGGGGTATGCTACAATGGTATCGTTAGGTTACTACCTCCGAGATATCGGTGGCGTGATGTGGACGCGAGTAGGTCAGAACGAGACCGAAAGCTCAGCTACGGCTAATAAAATTCCATTATCACATTATCGTTGAGCAACCTTATAATTGTTCTGGGCAATCCGGGCGTGGCAAGACCTCTAGCGTCTCTCTAAGCGAGACAACACGCTAAGTCTGTCAAGGGATTGTAGTTGTGAGCGGGTGCTTGCAGCGCAGGCAAGATGTTAGTACGGTCGTCGCTTGGTGTTTACCGCGACGGATAGGGTCGGCTCTTTTACGACTCGTCGGCAGTCTTGTCCTGACCGAACTCGCGAAGCCCTGTTGCAGAAAGTATGCAACACAAAAGGGCTTCGCTTTTTTTTATTTAAAACAAAAAATAACAAAAATGAAGATTGTATTTAGAAAATGATTTATATTATACTGATACTATGAAAAAGTATTTTCTGAAGAAAAAAGCGGATTATTAATCCGCTTTTGTTTTGTCTTTCTTTGATGTAGTTAGCATTTTTATTATACCCATAAGTGCTATAATCATAACTAGACATTGCATCGCACTATGAACTATGCGCCATGAATTAGATAAAATATTCATAAGCACTATTGCTATAAGCATTATAGACCCGAAGAAACTATCCCAAGATGAAGTTTTTCTTCTTTTCCAAGAAGCGAACAAAAGAACTAATCCTCCAAGCGCAACCAATAAATAACATAGGCCCATAAGGGAAGAAGTCCAATGGCAAATAAATAATCCAGCAGAGAGCATTGCTGTTCCAATAAATCCCATAACATACGCAAACATGTTTTTTTTCATCTCTTCCTCCTTTTTAAATAACTACTTACATTTTATAACTTTTCAATTTATAAGTCAAATAATTTAGAATATCATTAATTAAAAATTAGTTGATTAAATTAATGAAAAACTTCTGGCAAAAATTTAAAAAACCAATTATCTGTTCTGCTCCAATGTCTGGCGTGACAGATAGCGCTTTTAGACAAATTTTAGCCAAATATGGCAAACCTGATGTTATTTTTACCGAATTTGTTTCTTGCGATGGACTTTGTAGTGAAGGCAAAGAAAAACTTCTTTTGCAGTTAGGATTTAATAAATCCGAGAAACCTATTGTTGCTCAACTTTTTGGCGCAATTCCTAAATATTTCTATAAATCTGCTAAATTGTGTCAAAAGCTCGGTTTTGACGGAATTGATATTAATATGGGATGTCCCGATAAAGACGTAATCAAGCAAAAGGCTGGTGCTGCTTTAATTCAAGATCCTGACTTAGCTTCTAAAATTATTAAGGCAACTAAAAAAGGCGCAAGCAGTCTTCCTATATCTGTTAAAACTAGATTGGGTTATAACATAATTGAAACAGAGAAATGGATTGGTTTTTTACTTAAGCAAGATCTAGTAACTATCACGATTCATGGCAGGACTAAAAAACAAAGATATACAGGAAAAGTTTATTGGGATGAGATTAAAAAAGCAAAAAAAATAGCGCAAAAAATGTCGCCAGAAACTTTAATTATCGGCAACGGCGATGTTAAAACATTAAATGAAGCTTATACTTTAGCAGAAAGATATAGTTTAGATGGTATTATGATCGGACGCGCTTTATTATCTGATCCTTTTTTATTTGATAAAAATTCTCCGGTTGTGTCAAAAAAAATAGAAATTTTGATTGAACATGCTCAATTATTTGAAAAGCTTTATCCCAATAGAAATTTTTCAGATATAAAAAAATTTTATAAAGCGTATATCTCGGGATTTACCGACGCAAGTAAGTTTCGCCTCAAATTAATGGAGGCCAACAATACCAAAGAGTTAAAACAATATATAAAAAAAGGTAAAAATAATTTTTTTGCATCTTAGTTATTTCAGATTATAATAAACAGATAAATAATATTTAATTTTTATTTCATTAAAATTATGGAGAAAAGAAAAATCTCAGCTAAAAGCTTTTTTGCTTTTCGCGAGATGATTAGTCTAACACTCATTAAATTTATCTATATTGCAGGCGTTATTACTGTTATCGGTTGGAGCATTAGCTTAATGATTAATGGTAGTGCTGTTAATATTTTTGCCGCTATTCTTGTTCTAATTTTCGGAAATCTTTTTTGGAGAATTTGCTGTGAATCGTGGATTCTTTTCTTCAGCATGCATGAACTTATAAAGAAAACCGAAAAACATTTAAATATTCTAAGCGATAGTTTAAAAAAATAGCACAAAAAGCTTGACAAAGAAATATTCTTGTAATAGAATAATACTAGAGTGTCTGAATGGGCGATGCCTATCAGACCTTGAGAGAAGAGAATAGCTATTTCGAGTTTCCGAAATAGTGTGAGAAAGTAACTCTTTCCGGCCTGATGAGGAGAGTTAGCAAAATAGCGCTTACAATGTCGGTAAAAATGACAACGCTTCCCACCTCGGTGGATGGTGTCATTGGATCATTGTAAGGGAAACACGATTTTGCTGAGGCGTAGTCAAATGGATGACCCTTACTGGACATATCTTCTCTCTCATAGCAAGCCTGGTCGCAGCAGACCGGGCTTTTTTTTGTGAAAAAGCAAAACATTTAGAAATTCAATCTCTAATATATTTATATTTCCAGTTTATTTTGATTTAAAATCTTATTTAATAAAGCGTCTGCTTCTTTATTTTGTTCTCTGGGAATTTGAATAAATTCAACTTTTGATTTTATACCAATTTTTCTATTCCAGGCCTCTAAGAATAATCTCTGAATACCGGGATTTTTTATTTTATATTCACCTTTCATTTGCCTAATCATTAATTCAGAATCTGAATAAAAACAGATTTTATCAGAATGATGTCGATTGACATGTTTCATTGCGTAAATTAAAGCGCTGTACTCGGCTTCGTTATTCGTTGCTTTACCAATATCTTTATTCTGTTGCCAAATTATTTCTCCCTTTTCATTTTTAAACACAATACCAATAGCGGAAGGTCCTGGATTGCCTCTAGAGCCACCATCTGTATATACATTCAGTAATTTCATATATATATTCTAATTATACAAATTATTATTTTTGAGAAAATTGTTCTTTTGATTCTTTCCAGTCAATAATTTTCAATGTTATTTGTTTTATCCCTTTCCATTCGTCAAACAGGGGTACGAAGACAAAATCATAATATTTATCTTTCTCAATTCCTTCTAACCTCACGGTATTTTGGAACAGAAGCGCTTTTGAATAATATTCTTTGCCCTCTTCAATTTTTTTTAGCCGTAAAATTAAATGCTGGCTTCTTTTGCCAACCTTTCTTTTCTCTGTTACTATCGCTTTTTTGACTATGAAAACTGGTTCAGAATTGCCTTCTCCAAACGGAGCTAACTCTTCTAAAACTTTTTTTAATGAATAACTTATGTCTTGAAAATTTATTTCGCAATCTATTTTCAGTTTTGGCGCAAGTTTCTTTCCTTTTAATGCTTTTTTTATATTTTTTTCCAAACATTTCTTGAATTCTTTAATTTGAGTATTTTTTACAGTAAATCCAGCCGCTCCTTTATGCCCGCCATATTCTTCTAAATATAAAGTGCAACTCGTTAAAACATCTACAATATTAATCTCTGGAATACTGCGACATGACCCTCTAGATAGAATATCATTTTTTTTATAAATAAAACTTGGCAAATAAAATTTCCTCGTCAATCTTCCCGAAATAAGACCAACGATACCTGACGGATAATCATTGCTTCCTCTAAAAATAAATTTCTTTTCTAATTCTTTTTTAGTTAAACTTTCTTGAACTTTTTTTGTAAATTTGGATTGGAGTTTTTGGCGTAATTGGTTTTTTTTATTTAACTTTTTAGAAAATTCTTGAGCTTGTTTAGAAGAAGAAGTGTTTAATAAGTAGAAAGCTGTGTTAGCATCATCCATTCTGCCGGCAGCATTTAAGCGTGGACCAATAATAAAGCTAATCGTATATGAATCAATATTTTTTATTAGAAAACGGTTTTGCTTTCTATTCAGCCATTGGATTTTCATGTCTTTAATTCCTGCATCTTTCATAAGAACTTTAAGTCCTTTTCGTCTTGTTTTTGTTAAAACTAAAAGGCCATATTTAACTAGCGTTCTATTTTCGCCAGCAAGTGTCATCATATCTGCTACCGTAGCAATAGCTACTAAATCAAGCAGCCATTTTTCTTCTTCGCGCTTAAATTTTGATGGAAATTCTCTTATAATTGCCGTCGCTAATTTAAAAGCGACTCCTGTTCCTGATAAATTCTTATTGGGATATTTATCGTTTTTTTTCTTTGGATTTAAAATAACATAAGCATCTGGAATTTTTGATGGCAATAAATGATGATCAGTAATTACCATATCTATCCCTAACTTATTTGCTAAATCAACTTCTTTATTACTACTTGAACCACAATCTACGGTTACAATGAGATTTACTTTCTTTTTAGCTAAATAATTAATTGCTTTTTCGTTCAAACTGTATCCTTCTTTTCTATTAGGTATATAAACCATAGGAGGCAAATTAATTTTTATGAATACTTCATTAAGAATTGTACTGGCGCAAATACCATCTGCATCATAATCGCCGAAAATCGCAACTTTTTCTTTGTTTAAGATTGCTTTTTTAATTCGACTAACCGCTGACTTCATGCCAGAAAGTAGATATGGATCATGAATGTCCTTTTGATAATTAATTGAAAGAAAATCATCAATTTCCTTTTTTGTTTTAAATCCCCTACTATAAAGCAACTGCAACAACAAAGGATGATAATCTTTAAACTTTTTTAAAAATTCTTTCGGCGCTTTTTCATTAATTTTCCAAATTTTATCCATAAAAAAATATATAATAAATAATTTTTATTTCTCACTTCGTTCAAAATACCATTTTAATATCTCATCTGCAACTGGCGATGCAGTCACTGAACCGCCTCCACCTCCTTCAACTAAAATAACCAAAACTATTTCTGGTTTTTCATAGGGCGCAAAAGCGACAAACCAAGCATGCGATTTAGATCCATCGCCAAATTGAGCCGTGCCTGTTTTAGCTCCCGAATTAACAGAAAGATTTTGAAGAATTTGAGCTGAACCTGTGAGAACTGCTTCTTCCAGTCCCTCCTTAACAATATCAATATTTTCTTTTTTAAAATGGCCAGTTGGAATAATCTCTGGATTCATTCTGTTAAATGTTTTGCTTCCAGTAATTTCCTCGAGTCCCAAAAGCAATCTGGGCTTATAAAGAATTCCTTCATTGGCAATAAAACCATATAATTGAGCCACTTGAAGAGGAGTCAGCAAAACATCTCCTTGACCGATTGAAGCATGATATGTGTCGCCAACGTACCAATCTTCTTTTTTGCTCCGTCTTTTCCACGCTTTATCAGGAATTAACCCTTCAGCTTCTCCTGACAAATCAATGCCTGTTTCTTTTCCTAATCCTAATTTTTCTGAATAAAGTTTTATTTTTTCAATTCCCAATCCTTTGAATTCTTTATATCCGCCTCCGATAGTATAAAAATAAACATCGCATGATTGCGCAATTGCTTTCTTCATATTTGTGATTCCGTGCGCTTTCCAATCCCTGAAAATATAGCTTATATTAGGATTATACATATTAGGAACTCGCAAAAACCCAAGACAGTTAATGTTTTTTTTGGGATCTACTATATTTTCTTCCAATGCCGCCAATGCAACAAGAGGCTTAAAAGTAGATCCTGGAGGATATGTGCCGGAGATAACACGATCAACAAATGGATTGTTTTCCATTTGAAGTAATTCTTGAAAATCTTCTTTGTTTATTCCCTGACTTAATTCATTGCTATTAAAACTGGGAAAACTCACCATAGCAAGCACATCTCCATTTTGAGGATTAAGCGCAACCGCCGCGCCTGTTTTTATTTTTTTCTCTTTTAATGTTTTTTCGAGAGTTTCATGGGTCTTTTTTTGTAATTCATAATCAATTGTTGTTAAGATATTCAATCCATCTTGCGGTTCTTTTTTTGACAAAGGTCTTGTCTGAACGCCCTTTGGAGAGACTTCTGTGTTTTTAATTCCTACTTCTCCTCTGAGCAAATTTTCGTAAACTAATTCTAATCCGCTCTTTCCAATATAATCTTCTCTAAAATAATTACTTCTGTTTTTTAAAAATTCTTCTTCGCTAATTCTGCCAATATAGCCAAGAACATGAGAAAAAATTTTATCATCAATATAATCCCGACTTTCTTTTGATTCAAGTTTAAGACACGGCCAATTATCTTTTTGGCTCTTTATGGTAAAAACTTCTTTAGCATTAAGATTCTCTTTTAAAATAATTTTTTTTTGATTTTTACTAGTACTTATTTTATTTTCAATTTCTTCTCTTGGTGTTTCAAGTAATTCTGATAAATCATCAATCATTTTCTTAGACTTTTCTTGAATTTCACCATATAAATCTTTATCCAACCAAAGATTATATATGGAAATATTATAAACAATTTGTTTTTGATTGCGATCATAAAAGATTCCTCTATGAGGCATGATCCAATCAATCTGAGAACGATTTTTTTCTGCTAATGATTGGTAGTATTGAGTACCCCTAAATTGCAAAAAGAATATTCGAGTGATTAAAATTACAAAAAAACATAGAATTATTACAAAGGGAATTATAAAAACACTTTTTTTTATCGGCAAAACGGTTTTTTTCCAGTCATCAGCTGTTTCTTTGTATTTTTCCTCTAAACCGTCTTCTAAAAAAATATCTTCAAAACCAATTGTTCTTTTTAACTGTTTGCTAAGATGACGCTTTAAAAACATAAAGTTACATTCTTTCTTTCAAAAATCTTTTATATGTTATCAAAATAATGAATATTGTTAACAAACTATTGACTAAACAGCGCTCTAATATTAAAACATCAAAAAAAACAGGAATATTAAGTGTTGTGAAAAAAACAACTTTTATTGATTCGAAAAAAGAA
>CAYPPP010000002.1:16492-33996 GCA_964412645.1 uncultured Candidatus Saccharibacteria bacterium | reverse complement strand
CATTCGCGGAGCAGGAACAGGAAAAAGTCATACTTTCTTTTATGGCCAGTGCACTTGGTATGTTGCTCAAAAAAGAATTGTCCCTTGGAGTGGCCATGCTAAGTCATGGCTAACAAATGCTCAAGCAATGGGATATTCCGTTTGTTGGGGATCGGGCTGTTCTCCTAGTGTTGGCGCAATCGTTAGTTTAATGAGTAATAGCTGGCTCAGTAAATTATATGGTCATGTTGTTTATGTGGAAAAAGTTGATGGCAATCGATTTTTAATCTCTGAAATGAACTATATTAGCTGGAACAAAGTAAGCACAAGATGGCTCACTATTGGCGACTATAGAATTAAAGGATTTATTTATTGATTAAAGTAAAAATAAATACAGCAAAATTTTAGATAAAGTTTCTCATTCCATGTTAAGACAAAAATGGAATTTTTTTATTTTACCCTACACAACAGAAGAAAAAGAAGAATTCTTGATGATGTTGATAAGTTTTTTGGGTAAATAAACAATTAGTGGTAAAATGTTAGTAAGTTTTAATTTATTAATTTACTTTTATGAAAAAAAAATCACTAATAAAATTATTCGGCATGGGTTTTACGGTTGTTGTCTTAACTATTGCGGGAGTTATTTGGCTTCAAATTGCTTTTGCTGCTTGGCAAGGTCCAAGCGCTGCTCCTCCGGGAAGCAATGTATCGGCACCCTTGAATATTGGACCTGATTTACAGATTAAATCGGGGGGATTAGATATTGCTGAGCTTTATTTTGACGGATCAAGAGCAAAAATTGATTTTGACTCAGCTGGACCTGCCTTAATTTTTGATGCGACAAATAATGGAGATTGGGACATGCTTCTTTATGAAAGTGGTCTTTATATTGGCAATGGAGAAAATCTATATATGGGGGGAGGTTCTATTTACGATGTTACTGATGCTGTTGTGAATATCGGAGAAAGTTTAGCGGTTGCTGGAACTTCTCTAACTGTTTCCGGTACAGAAGTTTGCCGTCAAGACGGAACCAATTGTCCTTTTGGATCAGATACTAATAATTATGTAAATGGAATAAGCTTTAATGCGGGTAATGGTATTTTAAGATTAACGCGAAATGGCCTTTCTGCTTTAACACAAGATTTAGATGGAAGATATTTAACAAGTTACAGTGAAACAGATCCTCAAGTGAGTGCGGTAACCAATGGAAAATGGTGTCGAGGAACCGGAAACGCGGTGACCTGTGATCAAAGTGCGCCAGGAGGAGGTGGTGACATTACGGCCGTTAATGCCGGTAGCGGTTTAACGGGCGGTGGCTCTTCTGGTAGCGTTACTCTCAATGTTGGCGCTGGAAGGGGAATTAGTGTCGGTAATAACGACGTAAGAGTTAGGAATACATCTTTTAGTTGTGGTGCCGGGTCATCTCTTCGATCAATTAATATTGATACTGGCGCTAAAACCTGTGAAACAGACGATACCGGCGGTTCTCTCTCGTGTAAATATCTATCTGTTCTTGTACCGGCTATGTCAGATGCGTCAACGAACTGTAGTTCTCCATATCAAAGAACTGGTTGTTCTGCGTGGGGTAAAAATATGAGAGTACTGCCAAACGCTTCTAATGGTTGCACATTTGGCAACCCTACCTTTGCCGGTGCTCGTGGTTACGCCATCTGTTGTAAGATTCAATAAAAAAATTAGAAATCTTTAGTGCTATTGACAAATTGTAGTTTAGCGATTATAGTATATATAGTTCATAAATTGTGAGGGAGGAATAATGTCAAAAGAAGACGAGAGATTAAAGAAGGTTTTTCAAGAGGCGAGAGAGATGAGAAAACTTAACTCAAGACAGACTACCCTAGTCATTGAATTAACAAAAAAAGCCGTCCTTAGTGTTTTGAGTTATTATGGTTGTGATCCTGAAGCGCAAAGGATTAAGTTAGGCGATGAATCACATCATGGTATTGTGGCAAAATCAGTAAGTAAGGTGCTTGAAAATAGTCTTATTGCGAAAGGATTGACATAAGATAGCGAAAAAATTGTTTTATTAAAAGACCCAGTAGGTACTGGGTCTTTCTTAATTTAACAAGAGATTGCTTTGTTGCTATCGCTCTCCAAATCTTCCGCCAAGAACCCTTGGGTTCTTCCAAAGACAGAGGAAAATGACTCTTTCAAGTTTTAAGTTCCAAATTTTATGTTTTAAGTTTTTTTATCATATACGTTTTTTCCAGTCTATAATCTAATTTTTTGTAATATTCTCTCACACCGATACCAGAAATTACAGCAATTTTTTTAATATTAAACTCTTTTTTGGCAATTTTTTCCGCTTCTTTCATAAGTTTTTTACCTAATCCTTTGTGTTGAGAGGCATTTTTCTTGAACTCAGCCAACGGTACAACATTCCCATAAGTATGTAATTCACGAATTAGAGCGCAATTATTTAGTTCTTTAATATAGTGTTTTTTGTGGGAAAAATATTGAGAGGGAATGCGTAAACGTAACAACGCATATAAATACCTTTCTTTTTTGTCCTCAAAGCTCAAAAATATTTCTTTGCCATTGGAAGCATTGTAATTGCGTCTGACTAATTTTATATTTTCATTAAAATGTTCTCCTTTTAGTCCTCCATCAAGAGAATCTACTGATTCTCTTAGTCCTCCGTCAAGAGAATCTACTGATTCTCTTATTTCTCGGCAGCGAATACAATTGCAATATAATTTACGGCGCGCCATTTCTCTTTGAATATCCTGTCTTAAATTAGAAACTTCACTTCCTGCAACAATGTTTTGCGAAGGAATGTCACGAATTAACCGGGTTATGCGAACATAGGGCGGAATTTTTTGTTTTATGCGAATTAAAAGCTGGGTTAATTGCTTATTTGTGTACGGCTTATATTTCTTGTCCTGCCATAGCTTATATAACGGCGCTGTTTTAATGACCGAGGTTGGATAAATTTTCAGCCAATCGGGCTGAAAGCGTTCGTCAGAAAAAAGGATTTTAAACATTTTTTCGTCTTTTTTTACATTTGATCCCGGTAAATCAAGCATTATATGATAATTAATTTTAATACCTGCGTCTTTCAAAAGTTTAGTTGCTTTAATGCTTTCTTTAATGCCATGCCCACGCTTATTATATATTAAAATATTATCATAAATGCTTTGTATTCCTAATTCAACGCGCGTAACGCCAAGCTTCCTTAATCTTTTTATTTCTGTTTCGTTTATGTAGTCTGGTCTTGTCTCAATGGTTAATCCTATAATTCTATGTTTAGCATTTTCATTTCTTTTTTGAGTTTTTTCTAAAGTTTCTGTTTTATATTTTTGTCTTCCGTCAAGATTCTTCGGCGAGTTGGAAAATCTTCTATTTCGCGTTTTATCACTATCATTAGCTCCTACAAAACAACGGCGAACAAACCATGTCTGATATTGTTTAGGATAAAACGACCATGTTCCTCCTAAAATAATTAATTCTATTTTATCAGCTTTGTGTCCTTGTGTTTCAAGACTTAAAATACGCTGCTTTACTTGTTCATAGGGATTAAATTTTAAACTGTATGCTCTCGCGGCGGCTGGTTCATCAGATAAATAACTTTTAGGCATTCCTTCCTCATTTGGACAATAAAGGCATTTGCCAGGACATTGATAAGGTTTAGTAAGAACCGTCACGGCGGTAATGCCAGACAAACTTCTAATCGGCGCTGCTCTTAAAAGTTTTTCAAAATATAAATCTAAGTTTTTTGTTCTTCCAGCGTAATGATCACGATAATATTTTAAAATCTCCGAGTTTTTAGGGAAATTGGCTATTTTAAATTTTAAAGCCGCATCACGCTTTAGTTTAAAGAGTTTATCGCGAGATGTTAGTTTTCTTTTAATAATTTGTATAGTAAGATAGGAAAGCATATGTAATAGAATGGTAAATTTAGAATTTAGAATGAACAGTAAATTGGCTCAACAAATCTCAGAAGACAACAAACAACTTTGGAATAAAATTGCAAGTGAATTTGATTTAACTCGCCATTATATTTGGGACCTAAAGCCTTGGGCGAAATATGCTAAGTCTAATACTAAGATTTTAGATCTAGGATGTGGTAATGGTCGTCTTTTTAATGTCTTGAAAGACAAAAAAATTGATTATACGGGCATCGACAATTCCAAAAAGCTAATTGAGTATGCCAAGAAAAGATATTTTTTCGCTCCACCTCTAAGTAACGGAAAAAGTAGATTTATTATTGTTAGTGCCCTTAATTTGCCTTTTAAAGATAATTCTTTTGATTTAATCTATTCTATTGCGGTTTTACACCATATTCCATCTAAAAAATTACGACTTAGATTTTTGAAAGAAGCAAAGCGCGTAATCAAAGAAGATGGCAGAATTATTTTAACCGTTTGGCATCTTTGGCAAAGAAAATATCTATCTTATCTTGTCAAGTACAGTTTATTAAAATTAATTGGTAAAAGCAAGCTTGATTTTGGTGATCTATATATTCCTTGGCAAAATAAATACCAAAGATACCATCATGCTTTCAGAAAAAATGAACTTAAAAAACTTTTCCTGAAAGCAGGATTTAAGGTTGAAAAAAGCGAATATCTAAAACAGCGCAATAGAAAAACCAATATACTAATAATTGCCAAAAAGAAATGATATTGTCAAAGGATAGATCTTTGATAATTTGACAAAAACAAAAAATAACGTAAAGATTAAAATAAAGCTCTTTAGGGAGGATTGATAATGAAAATGAGGTTTGTGAGATTTCCGAATGATTTTGAGTTTATGCCTGGCGCTTTTACAAAGGATTGTCTAAAATTAATTGCAAGTCCTTATGATCATTACGCTAAGTTGTTAGCACAGACATGGCCTGAAGAATGGCAATATCTTGAGATAAAATTCGGCAAAGAAATACTTTATCTTGCCTTAAGTGGCTGGGAAATTCATGAGGAACCAATTCATTCTCCTTCAACTGAATCAAATGCTCTTTATCATGCTAAAGCAGAAATTGGAGGATTCGGCTTCTTGCTTGGATCTTTAGATCCCTACTCTCATACTTCTTTTCATTGGCACGAAAAACGCCGTGAGTTTTATTATCTTATTGCCGGCCAAGCTGAAATTGGCCTTGAACCAGAACGGCCACAACTCACTATTCCCGGAAAAAGCCAAACGATGGTAAGGGTTGCAAAAGGGCCCAAAGGATTTCATCCAGTTATTACTCAAAAAGAATCTTCTTTGCTTGTAGTTCAAATGGAAGGAGGATTAGATAGAAGTGATCATCATTATCTTTAGGCGTTCAAGCTATGAACGCCTTTTTTTCTTGACAAAATGTAATTTCGTGTAAGAATAAAGACATTAGTCTTTGACGCCTGCCTGCCGGCAGACAGGAAAGGCTAAAACAAGTTCCTTGAAGGAGGGAAAAATGCTCATTAACAAAAAAATGGCAAAAGAACTTATTGCGTTGGCAGAAAAAGAGATTAAAGAATCTGAGAATTTGATAGATGTTTTTCAAACCAACTTAAAATATGCTGAAGAAAGAGTACAAAGATATGCTTTTGTGAAAACAATTGGAAATCTTAATTACTTGTCCCAAGATAAAATTCAATCCGTATTTAGAAAGTTTCAGGAAAGACTGATACGTGAGAAAGATAGTGAAAAAAACTTTATTGATAAAATCAACGCTGAACAGATAAGAATTAAAGAACTTCAATACTTCGTTAAAAAGATCAAAGATTTCTTTCCATAACAAGAAAGCAGAATAACTATTTGTACAAAAGAGAACTCAGTCAAATAAGGAGGTAAAGAATGTCCGCACGTCAAGTTGAGATAGATAAGCATAGATATGATATAGAATCGCTACTACCGAAAGCAAATCTTAAATCAGGTGTTGATGTAAGAATCGAGATTTACAAAATCCATGCAATGTTGGCCATAGTTAGCGCTCTTGAAATGATTCGTGACGAGTTCTTGGTGATTCGCGAAAAGATGAGTTAAAAATCAAATGCTTGCCGTTTAACGACAAGCATTTTTTCTTGATTTAAAAACCTTCTAAGTTTAAACTTGAATAAAATGTATATGTATATATACATCAATATAATATAGATTTATGCAATTTAAAAAACCAAAAGATGATGAAAAAATAGTTTGGACAAAACATGTAATTCAAAAAATGAAGTATTATGGTTTATCAGAAAATAAGTTAAGAAACGTAATGTGGCGGTCCGAACGAGTTGAAGAGGGAATTGCATATAATACAATTGCTATTATGCAATCGTACGGCTCACTAAAAAAACCGAAAGAAATTTGGTTAATGTATCAAACATTTTCCCAGCAAGGCAAGAAAAAAAAACGAATTATAAGCGCCTGGAGATATCCCGCCGTCAGTCCAAAGGGAAAAGAAATATATATCCCTAATGATGTTTTAGAAATAATAAATAAAATTAAAAAAAAATCTTAATAAAATAGATCGCCTATTGACTTTTATAATAAATATGGTTGAATGAAGATGGTTCTTTGAAAAAACAGAAGCCCCGACGCTAGTAAGGTCGGGATACAACAATCTCTAATTCGAAATTACCCAAAAAGATATTCTAATGGAGGTGAGAAAAATGATTAAGATAACTCCAAGCAATATTAGTGACTTTCTCTTTTGTCCCTATAAATATTGGCTCTCTAAACAAAAACCAAGGATTGTGACTAGTAAATCTCCAGAAGCTGTTTTGGGCATTGCTCTTCATGATATAATTCATCGTTTTCTCTATCAAATTCTTAACGATAATAAAAGAATGAAGAATGTGCGCAAGAAAAGAGCTGAAGAAGGAAAGCCGACAGAATATTATTATCAAACTGTAGATAAGTTTCTTAGTTTTTGCGCTGGATTTCTTATAGAATCTTTCCAAGGGAAAAATTCAAATTCAACAAGGGTTAGAGACAAAAATCCTATCCGTTGGCCTAAGAAAGCAACCGGAAAAGAAATTGCTGAGCTTAAAGAACGTTTCTTTCTGTTGGGACTTTGGATGGCAAAGAAATATTATTTAGCTAATCAAGGAAAACCAGGCCCTTTCTTAAGGGAAAAATTGCTTAGGTGTTCTTTGTCTAAGGAAATCAGTTCTGGCGTTGAATTAGTGGGCAAACTTGATCAGGCCCGCAGGACAAGTGATGGCAAGATTTTTATCGCAGATATTAAAACTGGCTTTGATCCCTTTGAGAGAAATCTCAACGAAAGCGGAACTATTGCCACAATACCGCTCGTCAGGCTTTATATAGATTACCAACTAAGCGCTTACTGGCTTCTTTATAAAAAATATTATAGCGAATTGCCCCACAAGATTGGTTTCTATTATCTAAAAACAGACAGGTGTTATTTCACTAGCAGAACTCCCTCCCAGATAGAAGAACTTTTCAATATGATACGTTGGATTCTTCAAGCTGGCGAAACAGAAAATTTTCCTCCTGTTGGAATGTATTATAATCGTTGCCGTTATTGTGATTATCAAAATCAGTGCAAACATTATAAAAAAATTGAGATCGTTCAACCAATAACAGCAGAGGATATAGAGATATCTTTGCCTAGCGCTAAAATTCTTACAGAGGGGTTAAGTAAAGAGTTGAAGCAAATTGACTACAAACAACATAGATTGAAACTAATAAAACACAAATGATTACTGAGGCTTGACTAAAAATGTCAAGCCTTTTTTAATTTCGTTTTCAACATTAATATTAAATATTCTTAAAAATCATTGACTTTTAAGATTGTTCTTGGTATAATGAAAGAGAGGAAGATATTTAGTCCAGTAAAGGAGGCAACATGGCAAGGACGATTAAAGAAAGGATTGAAAGAATGGGGGAAGAATGGGCATACAAACAATTGGTAAAAGCGTATGAGCAGATGGGCAAGGATTTGAGTTCAGAAAATCTTAGAACATTGAATCAGGTTTATCAAAGAGTTAATCATTTGTTCTTTAATCAACTTACTTTTGATGCTGAGTCAAAGAAAGAGCAATTTTTTTCTGGAGAAATTCAATTCTCAAATATAAGCGAAATAGAGGCGTTCACACAAAAACTTCTTGAAAAAGCTCTGACTATAGCAAATAGATATATGCCCATCTATACAACAATTTATCATGTTATTGACAAACGTTCTCGAGAGAAGATTGAGTAGTGAAGTCCGGTGCAAATCGGACTTCTTTTTTTTGAATAAAAAACCTTAATATGCTAATCTTTCATATTATGAAAGATTTTGAATTTAAAATATTAAAAAAATCCAAAAAAAATTTAGCGCGGAGGGGAATTATTGAAACTCCTCATGGTAATATTGAAACTCCCGCTTTTGTTCCTGTCGGTACACAAGCGACGCTTAAGGGTATTACACCCGATGAAGCAAAAACATTAGGTATTCAGATTATTTTTGCCAATACTTATCATTTATCTTTAAGACCTGGAGAAAAGATTATAAAAAAAATCGGTGGACTTCATAAGTTTATGAATTGGGATCGTCCGATTATTACTGATTCAGGAGGATTTCAAGTTTTTTCTTTAGGAGAAGGATTGGTTCAAGGAGTAGGGAAGATAGCGTCAATATTTCCTGAAGAAGACAAACAAGATATAAGAACCGTGTCTCGTTACCCTCGACAGAACCTTGATTCCTCCCTACGCTCGGAATTAAAAAATAATAATAAAAGTAAAATTAAAATCAAGAAAGAAGGCGTTGAATTTAAATCCCATGTTGATGGAAAAAAGATTTTACTCACTCCGGAAAAATCAATTCAAATTCAAAGAGATTTAGGCGCTGATTTTATTTTAGCTTTTGATGAATGTACCTCACCTTTAGCCGGATACGAATATACAAAAAAAGCGCTTGAAAGAACACATAAATGGGAAATAAAAAGTTTAGAAACTTTCCAACAAAAAACAAAAAACAAAAAACAAGCAATTTACGGAATAGTACAGGGTGGTGCTTATAAAGAGCTAAGAGAAAAATCGGCAAAATTTATTGGAAAAATGAATTTTTTTGGCATGGCAATCGGCGGTTCTTTGGGAAAATCAAAAAAAGATATGCATAAGATTTTAGATTGGACAATTCCTCTTTTGCCAAAAAATAAACCAAGACATTTATTGGGGATTGGCGGCGTTCAAGACATTGTTGAAGGAGTAAAAAGGGGAGTGGATACTTTTGATTGCGCAGCACCAACTAGAGAGGCCAGAAACGGAAGTCTTTTGACTAAAAATGGTCGTATTAATATTATGAATGCAAAATACAAAACAGACAAAAACCCGATTGAGAAAGGGTGTCAGTGTTATACTTGCCAAAATTATTCCCGTGCCTATTTGAGACATTTATTCTGGGCAAAAGAAATATTGGCAGGACGGCTTGCGACAATTCACAATCTATATTTTATGACACAATTAATGAAAAAAATTAGAAAAAGTATTTAATAATATGGGGAAGTCGGACTTCCAAAAAATTTAAGAATCTAAAAAAAAGCGAGGATTGTTTCCCCGCTTTGGTATTTTTATAGATTTCTTGTCCAAACAGAAGGATTAACGATTTCTCCTATTTGCTCTCCTACAAATTCCTTTAGTAACGCTTCTCTCTCTTGGACCCGAGAATATGTCATGGCTGAAACGAGATGCTTGAGAGCGTTAATTTCCTTAAAGCGTTGGTCAGCTTTATGTTGGGCTATTCGCAACATATCTTCAGATCGTTTAATTTCTCTCTGAAGTTCCTCTTTTTCCTTTATTAGTTCAGCTACCTGCCTTAATGCCTTATTTTTCTCCGCTTCTTCCTCGAAAAAAAGATCGTACCTTATATGTGTTTTCCAAAACCAATTAACAAGTTCTGAGAGAGTGGCAACACGAACATTGTGATTACCTTTGATTCCCTTCTTTCTTACTTTGCGCGCCCATATAATGATCTTGGGCCCTAATTCAATAAGAAGAAGTTTTCCATCAATACCCAATAAATCTTGAGTTATACAATTCTGTCCTTCTAAAATATCACGAAAAAGATTTATCTCTCTTAAAAGTACTGACTTACTGATATCTAATCTTTCTGCTAATTCTTCCAATTCTTTTTGACAAAAGTCATTTATCTTTAATGGCCTATTTTGATCCAGAATTCCTTTTCTTTCCTTGGTTTGTAAATCTTTGCTTGCTTCTCCCATTTTTTCTACCTCCGTTAGTTTTTTGGTACTGCTTTGAACTTATCATATCAATTATATTTTGTCAAGAATTGTCTTTTACAATCTTCCGAAAACGATTGTTTTATTGACAAATCAAGTATTGATGATATTCTTTAATAGGTTCTTTAAATACGGGGAGGTAAGATGCTAATATTAAATTGTTTTAAAAAAGTAAGCAGATTTCTAACCTTAAACAAAACTATATTTTTAGCATTCTTACTTACAGGCGGTAGTGTTATTCACAATACTTGGACTTCAGACAAACCAACGTTTCTGCTCTTTCTTTGTTTTATTCTTGCTGATATTGTTATGCTAAATGGTTGCTTGAGAGAGCGGTTTCTTGAGAAAGAGAAACAAATCAATGAAAAAGAAAAATATAGTAATTAGTTTTATGTGGTCACTGAGTGACCACATTTTTTTTATTTGAAAATAACCTAACAAAATTGTTGGTAACCCATTTACTAGCAATTCTCGATGTTATAGAAAGTTATCAACATTGACGAATTTTTAAAATTAGATAAGGTAATAATATAGTCCTTGAATAAAAACAAAAAGTTCTTCAAAACAAAGGAGGGAAAAATGGCACATCCAAAAATAGATTTGGGGTTCCCACGACTTGAGGTTGTTTTCGGTTGTATGTTCTCGGGGAAAACAGAAGAATTATTATCACGCTTGCGTCTTTACGCGCATGCAAAAGCAAATGTTATTCTCTTACGACCAGAACGAGATACCAGATCAAACGAGACACATGCTGGTCGAGAATTCGAAGGTACTTATGTCCCAATAAAAACTTCCATTGAAACACTGTCAAAAATAATAGGCAAAGAAAAACTTGGGAAAATTAAAGTTATTGGATTTGATGAAGGAAATTTTTTTGATGAAATAACTTTTGTAAAATTGTGCAGAGAATTAGTTAAAAGTGGAAAAATCGTTATCGTAGCAGGCCTTAATCTAACTTTTGCTGAAGAAGGTTATGGTCCTATGCCAAGATTAATAGAGCTAGCAGATGTTTCAGACCAAAAACACGCAATTTGTACAGTATGTGGTAGCCCTTATGGAACACGTACACGAAGATACATCGATGGCCATCCAGCCAAAAAAAATAGTTCTCGAGATATTGTTGGAGACGATAAGGAAAGGAAAACAAACAAAGGTTCTATTCTTACCTATACAGCTCTTTGTTGGAAGTGTTATAGAGAAGGCAAATGATTTAAGGGGACGCAATCATGCGTCCCCTTTTTTCTTGTTGAAAACTTAATTACAAAAAGAAAGTAAAATCTGGTATAATGAAATTAAAGGAGGTTAATCTGTAAAATTTTTTATACCCTGATGATTATTAAAAATTTTAAAAAATTAGCAAAGACGCCTGGAAGAAAAATTGCGCTTGAAATTGCCAATGCAGGACTTAAAGCAATCAAGCCAGAAAAAGTAGTTAAAGAAAATATTGCATTTAAGAATAATATTTTTCAAATTAAAAATAGAAAATTTGATCTTTCAAAAATAAGATATGTTTACCTTTTGGGCGTAGGGAAAGCAGCTTACAAAACAGGCATGGCATTAGAAAAGATTTTAGGCGATAGAATTAAAGATGGCATTTTGCTTGACATTGAAAGTGGGCAATCAAAACATCTTAAGTCATATAAAGGAACTCATCCTCTGCCATCGCAAAAGAATTTTGATGTTTCAAAAAAAATAGCTAATATCGCAAAAAAAGCGACAGAGAATGATTTGATAATTACACTCATATCTGGCGGAGCATCGGCTCTTTTTTGCTTGCCTCACAAAATTAAAATCGATGATTTTAAAATACTTACCGATGAGCTTCTTAAATCAGGAGCTGATATTTATGAAATTAACACTGTAAGAAAGCATCTTTCACAAGTGAAAGGCGGAGGATTGGCTAAATTAGCTTATCCAGCTGAAGTTATTAGTATTATTTTCTCTGATGTTCCGGGAGATGATTTGTCTTTTATTGCTTCGGGTCCAACCGTCAAGGATAAAACTACCGAAAGGGAAGCAACTCGTATTTTGGAAAAATATGAAATTGAAAAAGAATTTGAATTTTACGAAACACCAAAAGAAGAGAAATACTTTAAAAATGTAGATAATATTTTGTTTCTTTCTAGTAAAAATGCGATTGAAGCAATGCAGGAAAAATGCAAAGAAATTAAAGTTCCCTGTTTTGTTTATTCCTACGCTTTGCGTGGCGAAGCCAAAATTGTCGGGAGAAAACTTATCCAACGCTTGCCTAAAAATGGTGTAATGATTGCTGCTGGCGAAACAACAGTCAAGGTTGAGGGTGATGGCAAAGGAGGCCGTAACCAAGAATTGGTTTTGGGTGCCTTGCCATATCTTGAAAAAACAGTTTTCGTTTCTTTGGCCTCTGATGGTCATGATAATACCAAAGCAGCAGGCGCGATTGGCGATGAAAATTCACTACCTCGGGCAATAAAAAAGAAGATTGCCTGGACAGAATATATCAATAATAATGATTCTTTCAATTTCTTTAAACAGTTAGATGATTTAATTATGACTGGTCCAACAGGAACAAATGTCGCAGATTTGATCGTGATTTATCGAAAATAATTTTTAGAAGATTGTTATTGAAAAAACCATGACCGTCTTAGCTTTGTAGAGGTTAAACCTCTACACCATTCATTGTTCGTAATTCATAATTCGTTATTTATAAATTAAAGCTATGGAGGAGAAAAAAGACAAATTTGTCCTGTGGTTTAGGGATATTTCAATTGAAGATACGCCTCTTGTCGGCGGAAAAAATGCAGCTTTGGGCGAAATGTATGGAAGTTTAACAAAATTAGGCGTTAATATTCCCAATGGCTTTGCTTTGACTGCTAAAGCGTATTGGCATTTTCTTGAGGACACCAGTATTCGCAAAAGAATTGAAGAAGTTTTAAGTGATTTAGATGTTCATGATATTAAAAATCTTCAAGAACGAGGAGAAAAAGTAAGGGAAATAATTTTAGAAGCCGAATTACCTCAAAATTTAAAAGATATAATTAAGGAAGAATATCAAAAATTAATAGAAGGCAATTCAAAAAGCAAAGATGTTGCGGTTAGGTCATCGGCTACAGCGGAGGATTTGCCAACAGCTTCTTTCGCAGGCCAACAAGAAACTTTTTTAAATGTTAGAGGAACTGAGGATGTAATTCGCGCTACTAAAAAATGTATTGCTTCTTTGTTTACTAATCGTGCCATTTCGTATAGAGCCGACCAAGGATTTCCTCAAACAAAAATTGCTTTGAGCGTTGGTATTCAAAAAATGGTTCGTTCTGATAAAGGCGCGTCTGGCGTTAACTTTACAATTGATCCTGAAACAGGATTAAAGAATATAATTTATATCACAAGTACATGGGGTTTAGGCGAAATGATCGTTCAGGGAAGAGTTGAAGGAGATGAATTTTATGTTTTTAAAGAAGGCCTTAAGCTTGGTTATCGAGCAATTGTTTCTAAGAAAATGGGTTCTAAGGAAAAAAAGATGATTTATGATGAAGGCGGAAACAAAGACACTAAAGAAGTAGCTGTTGAAAAAAGCGAACGGGAAAAATTTACTTTGACAGATAACGAAGTGTTGAAGCTTGCTAAGTGGTCTTTGCTTATAGAAGAGCATTTTTCTAAAAAAGCGGGCAAAGAAAGACCGATGGATCTTGAATGGGCTAAAGACGGTATTAGCGGAGAATTATTTATTGTTCAAGCTCGTCCAGAAACAGTTCAGTCTCAAAAAGACATTAACTCATTTTCTACTTATCATTTTAAAAAAAACCCGTCTGAAAAAATATTGATTGTTTCAGGAGATGCTGTTGGCAATAAAATTACGACAGGCAGAGCAAGGATTATTAAAGCAGTTGAAGAAATTGACAAGTTTCAGAAAGGAGAAGTCTTAATCACAGAAATGACAGATCCTGATTGGGAACCAATTATGAAAGAGGCAAGCGCTATTATCACCAATAAAGGGGGACGCACTTCTCACGCAGCGATTGTTTCTCGAGAATTGGGTATACCTGCTATTGTGGGAACAGAAAATGCTACAGAATTAATAAAGGACGGTGAAGAAATTACTATTGATTGTTCTAATCCTGATATAGGTAAGATTTATCGTGGCACGCTTGAATTTGAAGAAAAGATCTACAAGCTTAAGAAAGTCCCCAAAACAAAAACGAAATTAATGCTTAATATTGGTTCTCCTGATCAAGCAATGCTTTATCATAGCTTACCGGTGTCTGGAGTTGGATTAGCAAGAGAAGAATTTATCATCGCATCAGAGATTGGTATTCATCCAAATGCGCTTCTCAACTACGAGAAACTTGAAAACAAAAAAGTTAAGAAACAAATTGATGGATTAACTAAAGGATACAAAGACAAAAAAGAATATTATGTTGATAAATTAGCTTCAGGAATTGCTAAAATAGGAGTTGCTTTTTGGCCGAGATCAGTCATTGTTAGGTTCTCTGATTTTAAAACCAATGAATACAGAAGTTTGATTGGAGGAATTTTATATGAACCTGAAGTAGAAAATCCTATGATTGGTTGGCGCGGAGCATCGCGCTATTATTCTCCGGAATTTGAAGAAGCATTTGGCTTAGAGGTTAAAGCAATAAAAAAGGCCAGAGAAGAAATTGGATTAAATAATATTGAAGTGATGGTGCCCTTTTGCCGTACGCCTGAAGAAGGAGAAAAAGTAATTAAGCTTATAGAAAAATATGGTCTTGAGCGCAAAAATATTAAAGTTTACGTAATGTGTGAAATTCCTGCAAATGTAATCCAGGCATATGAGTTTTTGGAAATTTTTGACGGTTTTTCCATCGGTTCAAATGATTTAACCCAACTCACGCTTGGCATAGATAGAGACAATCAAACTATTTCTAGTATTACTAATGAAAATAATGATTCAATTAAAGAGCTTGTTAAAATCGCAATCAAGGTTTGCCACGAACAGAAAAAATATATTGGCATTTGCGGTCAGGCGCCCAGCGATTTTCCTGAATTTGCCGAATTTTTAGTAAAGAATAAGATTGAATCAATTTCGCTTAATCCTGATACAGTTATTCCTTTGATTGAAAAAGTGGCGAAGTGGGAAGAAAAGTATTATTGAAAATATGAAAAATATTGCGAATTCGCAAAAAAAAGTATTACTTATAATCGCTTCTAAGGATTTTAAAGATGAAGAATATTTTGGTACGCGGCAAGCTTTTGATAAGACAAATTTTCAGGTTACGGTTGCTAGTGATAAATCGGGCACAGCTCAAGGAACTGCGGGCAACGAAGTGAAAGCGGATTTAATAATCAATGATGTTAATGTTAATAATTATGATGCTGTTGTTTTTATTGGAGGGTCAGGAGCACTGGAACATTTAGATAATCAGACTTCTTATGCTATTGCTCAAAATACGGTGAAAGAAAATAAGATTTTAGCGGCTATTTGTATTTCTCCAGTTATCTTGGCAAAAGCAGGTGTACTTGAAGAAAAAAATGCGACGGTTTGGACCTCGCCTTTGGATAAATCACCAGCTAAAATTTTAAGAGAACACAAGGCAAGATTCATTAACGAAACTGTGGTAAAGGATGATAATATTATTACTGGCAATGGACCCTCTGCAGCCCAAGAATTTGGAGAAAAAATTGTCGAAACTCTTAAAAACCAATAATTTACCAAGATTAATCCTTTGTATATTAAGATGAAAATAAAAGATATAAAGACAAAAATAATTAAAAATTCCAGAGAGGAAGAAATAATTAAAGTTGAGCTTCTTTATGGAGAGAGCATAAGCGTTTCGGCATCTGTTCCTCAGGGAAAAAGCACGGGAGAAAAGGAAGCAATTTCCTTAAATGCTGAAATATCAATTCAAAATATCAAAAACATTATTACTCCTTTAGTTATTGATAAGGAATTCAGTTCCCAAGAAGATTTTGATAATTTTCTGATAAATCTTGACGGCACAGAAAATAAATCACACCTTGGTGCCAATACAATTCTTGCACTTTCTTTAGCTTTTGCGCGCGCTACAGCCAAATTACAAGATAAACCCCTATATAGATATATTTCTGATATAACAAATTTGGAAGTCGGACTTCCAAATTTTTATATGAACCTTATTAATGGGGGAGAACATGCCAATAATAATTTAGAATGGCAAGAATATATGGTTGTTGTGAGTGCTAAAACTGCCAAAAGACAACTTCTAATTGGCGAAGAAATTTTTAGTAGATTGGCCGTCAGATTTAAAGAAATAGGTAAAAATATTAATTATGGAGATGAAGGAGGATATGATATAAATTTTAAGGACAACGAAGAACCACTCACAATCTTAAATAATATTATTGTAAAGCTTGGCTATCAAAATAAAGTTAAATTGGCATTAGATGTTGCGGCCAATAGTTTCTCGCAGCAAAACGGCGCTTATTATACAATGAGGGGAAGTCGGACTTCCCCTAGTCAATTGACAGATATTTATAAAAATATTATTAATAAATATCCGATTATTTCCATTGAAGACCCATTTGATGAGCATCAAATTAAAGATTATGCGACATTAAATCAATTTTTAAAGGCAAAAAATGGTTTTGTTGTTGGCGATGATCTAACTGCGACTAATCCTAAATTAATTAAAATTGCGTTAAACTCAATTGGCGGAGTGATTATAAAGCCCAATCAGATTGGCACTTTGACTGAAACACTTAAATCAATTAAAATGATAAGAGAGACAGGATTAAAAATTATTGTATCTCATCGTTCAGGTGAAACAATGGATAGTTTTATCGCTGACTTGGCTTATGGAGTAGGAGCATTTGGACTTAAGGCCGGTGCGCCAAGACCAAAAGAAAGAATGGCGAAGTATAATCGCATCATAGCGATTGACGGAAGGCTAATCGCATCATAGCGATTGACGGAAGGCTAATCGCATCATAGAGCGATTAAAAATATATTAAATAGGTAATCCCGACGGTATTAATGTCGGGATGCAAGTTTTTCTAACTATCGTAAGAAAAATTAAGCAAAGGTCGTCTCGACGCCCTTCGGGGTCGGGGCATCAAATCCTCTAATTCGAGATTACTCGAAAAGAGGCTTTGATGGAGGTGATATATATGTTTCTTCATAAAAGAAAAAATAGTCTTTTCGGCTCAAAAACTTTTGGATGTTTTGATATTGGCTTAATTAAGCTTTCTGTTTTTGCTTTTGCCTTATTTTTGGTAAGTTATTTTCCTCAAATTGCTAGCGTTGAATTACGTTGGTTTTGGTTGGTTGTTTTTATTTTGGCTGCCATTCGCCCTCTCGGAACATTTTGGAAGAGGTAAGGACATTAGTCCTTGACGGAAGAGTAAGGACATTAGTCCTTGACGGAAGAG
>CAYPPP010000002.1:8453-16392 GCA_964412645.1 uncultured Candidatus Saccharibacteria bacterium | reverse complement strand
GGACATTAGTCCTTGACGGAAGAGTAAGGACATTAGTCCTTGACGGAAGAGTAAGGACATTAGTCCTTGACGGAAGAGTAAGTTAATTAAATATTTTTATGTCAAATTTCCAGAATTCATCCTCTTTTCAGAATAGAAAAGAGAATAAGAACTCACAAAGAGAATTAAGGTGGGAAGATTTATTGTACTCTAAATTTAAGTCTTCAAAAACACCTAAGCTGCCTCCGATAATCCCCCTATTTTTTATTTTTATTTTTGTATTTATTTCATTTGTGTCTACTACTAATATGCCATTTATTTATTTCGTTATTATATTTTTTGTCGTCGTAATTTTGTCTTCAATTAAGCAAATTAATCAATACGAACGAGGCGTCAAATTTACTTTAGGAAAATATACAGGCATCATGAATCCTGGATGGAAATTAGTTATTCCAATTTTTCAGTCGTATACTAAGGTAGATATGCGCCTTAAGGCCGTTGATGTACCCGATCAAGAAACAATTACCAAAGATAATATTTCCACTAAAGTTAACGCTGTTATTTATTACAAAGTTACTTCAGCTGAAAAAGTAGTTTTAGAAGTTGAAAATTTTCGCTACGCAGTTTCTCAATTAGCACAAACGACAATGAGAAATGCCGTTGGTGAAGTAGAATTAGATGAATTACTCTCCCAGCGAGACAAGGTAGCTGACAATATAAGATTGATAGTTGATAAAGCGACTGATCCTTGGGGTATTAAGGTACAATCAGTTGAATTAAAGGATGTTATTTTACCAGAAGAAATGAAGCGAGTTATTGGAAAACAAGCGGAAGCAGAAAGAGAAAAGAGGTCGGTTATTATTAAAGCAGAAGGTGAAGTCGCGGCCTCTCAAAACTTATCAACAGCGGCAAGAACCCTTGCTGGTTCACCAGGAGCATTACATTTAAGAACATTGGCTAGTATTAATGATCTTAGTTCAGATCAGTCAAATACCGTAATATTTGCTTTGCCGCTGGAAATTCTTAAATCTTTTTCTGGATTCTATAAAGAAAAATAATTCTTTATAAAAACTTATGAAGGCTATTATTTTAGCAGCTGGCCGAGGAGTGCGATTGAGGCCATATACTCATATTACCCCAAAACCGCTTTTAAAAATTAATGGGAAAAGAATTATTGATTATACTTTAGATATTCTGCCCCAAGAAATAGATGAAGTCATTATTGTCATTGGCCATCTTAAATGGCGCATGAAATGGCACTTAGGAGAAAAACATGAACATCAAAAAATCACTTATATTGTTCAAAAAGATAAAAAAGGAACAGCGCATGCTCTTTACTTGTGTAAATCCTTTTTAAAAAAGAAAGAAAGGTTTTTGGTCCTTTTCGGTGATAATATTTATACAAAAAAAGATATAGAAAAATGCCTTAAACATAAGTTATCAATTCTTGCCAAAGAGATTGAGAATCCAAAAAAATTTGGAGTTTTGACGTTCGATAAGAATCATCATCTTAAAGAAATTATTGAAAAACCGGATAATCCACCAACTAATCTTGTAAATTGCGGGGTTTTTGTTTTAAATAGAAAAATCTTTAATTACCGTATGGAAGCAATTAGCAGGAAAGAATTCGGTTTGCCCCAAACCATAGTTAAAATGGCGCAAGATTATCCTATTAAAATCGTTAAGGCTTCATTTTGGATTCCCGTAGGATATCCTGGCGACCTTAAAAATGCTAAAGCACAACTTAAAGATATTGATACAAATTAATAAAAATAGTATTTTTACCGATATTTTGGACGGTAGGTTATAAGTCTCAGCTTAATGTGTCTAATCGGAGTAAAATAGGAAAAACGAAATTAGTTATGACATATTAATGATAGCTGGTTATTCTTTCTACACAGATATAGTCATTACTCTGCCGATTTTTTTTGTCGCCATATATATTATTTCAAGTGAACGACTTATAAGAAATCGGAATAGATTAGATTCCGACAAAACCTAATTTATTAGGTCTTTTTTCTTTTGTGTCCTTGACTTGTTAAAGGAAATTATTGTAAAATAGTTAAAGATAATGACTGTTTATAATTATGCAAACAAAACCGTCAATTTATCTTCGCTGGCAAGGCTATTATGATTACACAAAAGAAAATGTTGAAAAGTATGTTTTAAAAGAACCTCGCCTCATTGGAGTATATAAGATTGCCGAGTTGCAGGCTTTCGGCAATTTAGTTCCCTTTTATGTCGGCGAAGGCGAAGATTTATATCAAATTTTAATGGCACACGTCAGTAAAACAGGAAAGAATGAATGTCTTAAAAAAGAAATAAATGATAAAGTTTGCAGTTTTAAATTTGCCTCCCTTCTTGACAGACAAGAAAGAGAAAATGTTGTTTATACCCTGCGCGAACATTATCAACCGCTTTGTAATCCTAAACAAGAAATAGCAAAGGCCTCATTAGTTAATGTTAATCTTCATTAATGAAATCATTAACGCCAAAAGAATATGCTGTTTTCAGTTTTATAAAACAATTTCTTACAGATTATAATAAGAGTCCGACAAGAAAAGAAATAAGCAATGCTTTTTCTATCACAATTCAAGGAGCAGATTATTTTGTCCATCAGCTTTTAAGAAAGGAGATTATTATTTTAAAGCCTAAAGGAATTCGCAATATTCGCGTTCTTAAAAAATATTTAGGCCGACAAACTCATCTCTGGTAAGAAAAATGTTTTTAAAAAATAATTAATGATGATTTAATCATCATATTTTTTTATAGAAATTACTCTGTTTAATAATTGATAATTTTTGACAAAAAGAAGGAAAATCAATAAAACTGTTGACTTTTAATATGAAGTATGCTATACTGATAACACGATGGTTTCGGGCCGCTCGTCAACGAGTTGGCAAAACGTAGTACAAAAAAAAAGGGAGGTTAACATGACGGTAGTGAAAGAAAAGTCCGGAAGGAAATTTCTTCCGACGTTAACGTGTGATGTAAGTGTCAGCTCTTTCTTCGGAGCTAATTTTACCGAAGAAGGAAGTCTGCATATTCTCCTCGGAGACCCAAACGTTACCAAGGGTCAATTAGTAACCTTGGTTGAAAAACGCGAAGAAGTTTTGATGGATTCTGAAACAATCGAATGGGTCAAGTGGCTTGATGATGAAGATCCAAAGAAGTCTCAGGATGCAAAATTTGCGCTCTGCGATAAGCTAAGTGCAAATAACGCAAGGGTCAATTTCGACCGCGCCACTCAGACGCTAACCCTGTTCTCTACCAACGGACACCCTGTAAAGGGCAGTCTCTTTGCAGGCATTGTTCACACGCCCTTCACAGTAGAAAACAAAGAAGGATGTGTGATGAATAGAGGACTTTATGTCGGACGGGGGAGGAGCTTGCTTGTCCTCCTAGTCAATGAATCCGTTCCTATTGAACACAAGAACGGTAGATTCAGGGTTGAACCCCCTGAATCAAACCCTTCAAAACAATCAAAGTAAGATTACGGTCCTGCGCTGAAGCTAGTGCAGGACCCTTTTTTTTGAAAAAAAAAGAAAAATCAGTTAATATATATATATATGCCAAAATTAATCAGACTTTTTTTAGAATATTACAAAGCGCACAGAAAGCACGTTTTGCTTATTTTGCTTTCTTTTATCGTAGGCGCAATTTTGTTTACTTCTGTTTTTTCTTATATTGATTATGAAGAACTTTCTAAAATAATTTATCAGTTCAAATGGTGGAAGTTTCTTATTTTTGTGGCAATATCCACAATTTCTTTTTTCTTAACAACTTATAGATGGTTACTTGTGATAAAGACTCAAGGATTTAAAGTTAAATTTTTCCATCTTCTTCAATATCGTTTAGCTGGTTTTGGTTTCTCTTATCTAACTCCCGTTGCTGAAATCGGAGGAGCTCCGTTTAGGGCGTATCTTTTGAAAAAAGAAGGAATTCCTTTTGATAAAGGACTTTTAAATGTTATTATTGATAATTTTTTAGAAGTGTTTACTCAAATTATTTTAGTTTCTTTGGGTCTGCTGATGTTTATTTATCGTTTTGGATTCTCTAAAAAAATAGAGTGGACATTTATTTTTGTAATAATATTATTTTTAATTATTATTGCTTGGATTTTACAGCGCCTTAGAAGGGGACATCTTGTTCTGTCGCCCCTTTTCAAAATTTTAAAATTAAAAAATATTTATCGCAAATTCTCTAAAATTGAACGTCCCTTTGTAGATTTCTTTAGCAATTATAGGAAAGTGTTTGTTAAAACTATTTGTCTATCAATTATCAATTTTGCAGTTGGCATCTTAGAAGCAGGAGTATTAATATATCTAATAGGATTTCATATTGGTTTGCTTAACATATTTCTTTCTAAAATTATTCTTAATATTAGCACGCTTTTTCCTGTTCCTGCTGGATTGGGAATTTCCGAATGGATGCAGGCCGCCTTTTTTTCCCAAACAATTGCGGGAAACTCTGCCGGACTGGTTTTTAGCGTTCTTACTAAAGCAAAATGTCTTTTTTTCGCTTTTCTCGGTATTTTCATTTTCTTTTACTGGTGGCATAAAAAAACTAGATGGGATAAATATCTTGTGAATTATGTTCGCCAAAAAACTCATATTTAAAACATTAAAAAAAATTACCCGAAGCATAAAAATCGCTTTTCGGGGAGTTATGCGCGTTTATGGAACTGAATTAAGTTTTAGAATTCAGTTTTGGTTCGGAATAATTGTTTTAACACAAGCCTTCTACTGGCCGATCGGTGAAATAAAAAGATTAATTTTGATTTTATTGGTATTTCTAATGTTAATTACAGAAATAGTCAATACCGCCTTTGAAAAACTTTTTGATGAAATTGAAAAACGCTATCATTCAAAAATTGGCTACCTAAAAGATATTTTAGCCGGCGCAGCGCTTCTTATGGCAATTGGTTTAGCAACGATTGGTTTACTCATTTTTTGGCCAAATATTATAAAGGTTATTTTGTTGTCTTTAGTTGAGTCAGGATTAATTATTGTTTTAATCTACTTTTTTCAAGAAATAAAAAAATTAGTCAAGCGTTAAAAAAACAAACAATTGACATTTAAATATAATTATGCTAAATGTAGCTAATCTCAGATATAGGAGGATGTACATTGAAAATTAAAAAGATAGTGGAATGGTTGTTAGTATCAGGGGTTTTCCTGGCTATGGTCATTCTGTGGCGCCCATTCTGGCATGGTTTTGCCATGGGATTCTACCTTGCCCCCATGTTGCTAATCGGTCTGGTTTTCATAGTTATCGGTTGCATTCTTTTGCGGCCAAAGAGAAAAATTGTAGGATCTGGTTTTTCCAAATACAGTAAGTTGATTCTTGATTCTGGAATTCTTGGAAAAATTGTTGGTATTACAATCATCGTTTTAGGCACAACTTGGCTCTTTATGGGTATGTTCAGCAACACTCTCATGACAGCTCAGCTTCAGCATGAAATCAGGCAAAGCGTTGAGCAAATTAAGAGTCTGCCAAATACCTCGACTGACAATTTCAGGATGATGCCATATCAGATTGCTAAAAACAACGCAAGGGATACATTAACGTATTCGCGTTATAAGTTGGGCAATTTGGACTTCGTTGTCAGTAGAGATGGACAACTTCTTTGGAATGCTGCACTCGTACCGGATGGTTTCTGGAATACGTTAGGACGCAAACCAATGGGCTCAGTGTATATCAACGCTACGACAAGTCAATTCAATGTTGAGGTTGTTGAAAGTGAATTCCCTTACTCAGACAGCATTCGTTTTGCTGACAATATCAAGTGACGAGCTTGCAAACTTGATTACTGGGCAGCTTATAGTGACCCTTATTATCTTCAAGATAAAGAAGGTAGGATCGTAACCGTCGTCTCCAAGAGAAAATACACTTGGTCTTGGTATGGAGGCTTTTTCCCTATCCGAGTACCATACTTCGCTGGTGTCTATCTTTTTTATTCAGATAGCTCCGTCAATTGGGTTCCGACCGTAGAGATTGACAAAACTTCAATCCTTGATGGACAACAGGTTTTCCCTGAAGAATTGGCCCGACGTATCGGCCAGAGTTTCAAGTTCCCCCATGCGATCCTTAATAGCTGGTTCAAACATCAAGACCAATACCAGCTTGCTGATGTTCCTTCTGAGAATAATAAATTTCCATACTTCATCACTATGGAAGAAATTGGTCCCCAGTGGTTTATTGCGCTAGAACCATGGGGAAGCACTTACGGTCTAAAAGCTCTTCTCTTGATTGACGCCAGGACTGGCAAGATAAGACTTTGGCAAAAACAGTCGAAAGATACAGTCATCGGTGCCGTTAAGGCTCTCGAATATATTAAGAGCAGTAGTTACTTCCAAGACGTAAAATGGTATGAGGGAGGTGAAGGCGAGGCTGGAGGATTCATCACAATTGAACCCTTGCCCATCTTCCGCAATGAAGAATTCTGGTGGAAAGCAACAATCACCAGACTCAATAAGATTGCTATTACCAACATAGCTTTCGTCAATGCAACAAATCCACAAGAAGTGGTTGTGGTTAATAATTCTGAGCAAGCCTACCGCTTCATCCGTGGCGAGACATCTATTTCTGGCATTAGCAAAGAAGAGGTGCTCGATTTTACAAGTGCCGTTGCTAGAGTTGATGAACAGATTAAAAAACTTGAAAGTATCCCAGAAGAATTCAAATCAAGCTTCTGGGAAGATCAACTCGCTGGACTTTATGCTTTGAGGCAGTTCTTGCTTCAGGCTAATCAGTAATAAAACAAACAGAGGCTGGGAATGTTCCAGCCTCATTTTTTTATTTCAAATAAAAAGGATTATAGTCCTAGATCATCTTTTATCTCTTTCATCGCATCCAGGCTCAGTTTTATCAGACTTTCTAAGGATAATTCGATTAATTCTGGCGCTCTGGCAATAATTTCTCTATTAACGCCCCTGGCAAAAGAAGGCTGTTTAAATTTTTTCTGAACTGACTTGACTTTAACGCCAGATAACCTTTCAGGATTAACTAAAGCGCAGGCGGTGATTAAGCCAGTTAATTCTTCAGCGCAAAAAAGAGATTTTTCCATTAAAGTTTCAAGAGGTAATCCCAGCATATCGTTATGGACTTTAATTGCTCTTATGATTTCTGGATCGTACCCCTCTTTAACTAAAATCTCTGCCGTTTTTTGACCATGTTCTTTGGGATTATTTTTGGTTAATTCCCAATCCATATCATGAAGCACACCTGCGATAGTCCATTTATTAATTTCGTCTGTTCTATCAAAATGCTCGCATAATTTTTTCATTACTGCTTCAACGGCCAAACTGTGCCGAATCAAGTTTTCATTTTTAATGTATTTATTTAAAAGGATTAAAGCGTTTTTTCTGAACATAAAATTAATTATTAATTAATATTTGCTAATCTAATAATACAATATAAATATAAATCTTACCAATATTTGCTTTTTATTCATATTTTAAGTTAAAATATATAGTATGAAAAAGATATATTTTGATAACGCAGCAACAACACAAGTTGATAAAAGAGTTTTTGCGGCAATGAAGCCGTATTTTTCCGATATTTATGGTAACGCCTCAAGTTTACACTCTTTCGGACTTGAAGCTAAACACGCGCTTGAAAATGCAAGACAGGTTATTGCTCAAAAAATCGGAGCGAAACATCATGAGATTATCTTCACTTCAGGAGCAACTGAAGCAGATAATCTTGCCATTAGAGGAATAACTTACAAAAATTCTAAATTAGGCAATCATGTTATTACAACGAGAATTGAACACCCAGCCGTTTTACAAACTTGTCGTTTTTTAGAAGCTCAAGGAGTAAAAGTTACATATTTGTCTGTTGATAAAGTCGGATTGATTAATTTGAAAGAATTAGAAAAATCGCTTAATGAAAAAACTATTTTAGTTTCAATTATGTTTGCTAATAATGAGATTGGCGTTGTCCAGCCGATAAAAGA
>CAYPPP010000002.1:0-8353 GCA_964412645.1 uncultured Candidatus Saccharibacteria bacterium | reverse complement strand
AATCTTAAGAAGTTATTTAATTGACAAAGTTTTAAAAGAAATTTCAGGTTCATCCTTGAACGGTCCTAAAAATAAAAATGCTCTTCCCAATATTGCTAATTTCACATTTAAAAATGTTGAAGGAGAGGCAATGATGCTTCTTTTGGATAAAGAAGGCATTGCTGTTTCAACTGGTTCTGCCTGCGCTTCCTCAAGTTTAGAGCCAAGTTATGTTCTTCGCGCTATCGGAATACCCGTTGAAGAATCCCATGGATCCCTAAGGATATCCTTAGGGAAAGATAGCACAAAGGAAGAAATTAATTACATGGTGAAGATGTTAAAAAAATCGGTTGAAAGATTAAGAAAAATGAATCCATTATATTGATCTTATTGAAAATTGTAAACTATAAGCTTTTCTCCAATGTATTCACAAAAAGTTTTAGACCATTTTTATCATCCCCACAATATGGGATCCATAGGAAGCCCTGACGGAGTGGGCGAAGTTGGTAATCCCGTTTGCGGAGATATTTTGCGTCTTTATATTAAGGTTAAAGATAATAAAATCAAAGATATTAAATTTGAAACCTTAGGTTGTGCTGCCGCAATTGCGGTTTCTTCAATGATTACCGATATGGTTAAAAATATGAATCTTAAAAAAGCCTTAAAGATTACTAAAAAAGATATTGCAGATGAGCTTGGCGGTTTGCCAGCAATCAAAATGCATTGTTCTAATTTAGCTGAAGAAGCATTACGACTGGCAATAAAAGACTATTTTGATAAAAAATCCAAATAACAAAAAGAAGAACCTGGCTTCGCCAGAACCTTGACGGAAGATATAAAATTTTTTGAACGAGAGGATAGGCCTCTATAATTCGCATGACATATTATTGCGATCTTGCCCAACAAGCTATTGAAAAATATATAAAAGAAGGAAAAGTTTTAAGTGTTCCCAAAGAAATTCCCGTTGAATTTAAAAAGAAAGCGGGTGTTTTTGTGACAATTTTTAATAAGGGAGAATTGAGAGGATGTGTTGGAACATATTTACCAACCAAAGCAAATTTGGTTCAGGAAATTATTGATAATGCCATCTCGGCTGCAGTTCATGATTGGAGATTTGATCCAGTCGCTAAAAAAGAACTATCTCAACTATCATATGAAGTTTCCATTTTGAGCAAACCAGAACTAATTAAAGATATTAAAAAGCTTAATCCTAAAAAATTTGGCATTATTGTTAAAGGACAAACTTCAGGACACTCAGCATTGCTCTTGCCTGATTTAGAAGATCTTGATACGATTGAAAAACAATTAACTGCCTGCTTAACAAAGGCAGGGATTAATTCAGAAGAAGAAAAAATTGCCATTTATAGGTTTAAGGCCATTAAACATAGATGAAAGAAACAATTTTTTATGAAAAATTGAAAGATGGCAGGGTTAAATGCAATACCTGTAATCATCACTGTGTTATTAAGGATGGTGAGCATGGTCTTTGTGCTGTTCGCAAAAACGAAAACGGAAAATTGATTTCTTTAGTTTATGGAAAAGCTGCTGCTATCAATGTTGATCCAATTGAGAAAAAGCCTTTTTTTCATTTTTTGCCTGGATCATATTCTCTTTCCTTCGGAACTTTCGGCTGTAATTTTAGTTGCGCTTTCTGTCAAAATTGGACTCTTTCTCAAGCACCCAAAGAAAATTTTTTTTGGCATGATGTTAATGTCGGAATTAATTGGCTACCCGCAAAAATCGTTTCTGAAGCGCTCAAGCGCGATTGTCAAAGCATTGCCTATACCTATAATGAACCAACTGTTTTTTTAGAATATGCGTTTGATACTATGAAAATAGCTCACGAAGCAGGTCTTAAAAATGTTTGGGTTTCAAATGGTTATATGACAGCTGAAGCGCTTAATTTAATTTTACCTTACTTGGACGCTATTAATATTGATTTAAAGTCATTTTCAGAAAATTTTTACAATCGTCTTTGCGGGGGAAAGCTTGAGTCTGTTTTAGAAAATATCAAGAAAATTAAAAAAGCCGATGTTTGGCTTGAATTAACCACGCTTTTAATTCCCGGTGAGAATGATAAGCCGACGGAATTAAAAAAAATAGTAAAATTTATTTCCGATGAAATTGGCAAAGAAACCCCCTGGCATGTTTCAAGATTTTATCCAGCATATAAGATGAAAGAACTGCCAACTACCAATATTAAAACAATTGAAAAAGCCATTAAAATAGGCAAAGAGGCGGGACTAAAATATGTATATGCCGGCAATATTCCCGAGTCTCCCTACGAAAATACTTATTGTCCCCGCTGTAATAATCTCATTATTGAAAGAGTAAATTATATTATCCGCCGTTTTGACAAAAACGGTTTATGTCCCCGTTGTAAGACAAAAATTGATTTGATTTTAGAGTAATATGATTAAATTTGCCGCAATAACGCCACATCCGCCAATCATTATCCCTTCTGTTGGAAAATCACAATCCTCAAAAGCACAGGCAACAATTGAGGCAATGAGGAAATTAAGGATAAGTTTAAATCGTATCAGAGGAACCGATAAAATTTTTTTAATTTCACCTCACTTGCCGTCTACGTGGGACGCCTTTACTCTTTTTTATAAAGATCCTTATGAAAAAACACTAAAGGGTAATTTTGCCGATTTTGGCGATTCGGAAACAGCTTTTGAATTTTTAGATGATAAAAAAACAGTTGAGCAATTAAAAGTTTTAAGCGGACCAACATTTCCCTTAATGGGTATAACTATTCGTCGCTTAGATCATGGCACTTTAGTACCGCTCTACTATTTATGGGATAAGGGAAAACATAAAGTTCCGCTTCTCCCAATGTCGTTTTGCTCTCTTTCATTAAAGGAGCATTATAAATTTGGACAATTTTTGGGAAAATTCTTGAAAGAAGACAAAAATACTTGGACAGTAATCGCTTCGGGTGATCTTTCTCATCGCTTAACATCTTTCGCACCAGCTGGATTTAGTCCGAAAGCTCAAAAATTTGATAAACTTCTCGTTCAGTTTTTAAGACAACAAGAAGTTGAAAAAATTCTTAATATTGATCCAGAATTAATTCGCGAAGCGGGGGAGTGCGGACTTCGCTCAATCGTTCTGCTTCTGGGGATTATTTCGAGCTTCAGTTGGAAATCAAAGATTCTTTCTTATGAAGCACCTTTTGGCGTGGGGTATCTGGTTGCTGAAATCAAAATTAACAGCTAATTTTAAATAATAAGTTTTAATAACTGTTTTGTGCAGTTTTTTTTGTTATTATAAGCTAAATCTTTGACTTTTTGATTCAATGGGTGTATAATATAGGTATCTAACGATTAGGAGGTTAAGATGTTCTCTTACAAAAGAATAGTTTTGTCGCTGGGAGTGATAGCGTCAATCGCCATATGTCTTTCCGGTTGCCTTAGCGTTGAGATTGTACTCAACCAAAGGCCTGTCGCGGTTATTCAGGCAAATCCTTCAATCGGATTTGCAAAATTGACTGTAAGTTTTGACGGAAGTCAATCTTACGATCCCGACTTCAACGAAACTATTGTTTCATATAGTTGGAGTTTCGGCGATGGGGCAATTGGTGAAGGTAAAGATATTGATCATCTCTATCAAGATGATTCAGATTTTGATAACAATGGCATTCAAGATGGATATCTTGTAAGTTTGACGGTTGCTGACAAAAAGGGAGCAACCAGCACTTGTTATCAGACGATTTATGTTAATAATCCTCCGCCTGTATCCATTTTCAACTATTCGCCTCAAGTTCCGCAGGTTGGCGAAAGCATCATTTTTGATGCTCAAAGTTCCTATGATCCGGCAGGTATCGTTGTAACCCCTGCCCGAATCGTAAAATATTACTGGAACTTTGGCGATGGCTCAATTGGAGAAGGGAGAGTAGCGCAACATCAATATATGTCTGGAGGACAATATAATGTTACGCTTACCGTCAAAGACGACGATGAAGCGATCGCCCAGACATTTCAGGGTATTAGGGTCAATTTCTCACCTGTAGCAGAATTCAAAATTTGCCTAATAACGCCTCAGGGAAAGCAAGAATTCAAACCACAGGGCATTATTCTCGAGCCAAGCTTCAGATTGGAATTTGATGCTTCGCAATCAAGTGATTCTGACGGAATAATTGTCAGATACGACTGGACGTTCTGGGACGAAAATAAAGCAAATGGAATACAGACTGAATATTTCTATCCAACTCAGCCAGGCACTTATTCCGTGACACTCACCGTAACTGACAACGATGGAGGAGAGACAATAATCACTAAAAAGTTTGAAACTTATTAGAGTTTCCAGCTGGCGTGAGTGATGCTTACGCCAGCTATTTTTTTGTCATAGGACGGACCTATGACAATTTATCTAAAAAGGTTGACTTTTGACGTTAAGTATGCTATCATGGATAACAATGAATGGGAAGATTTATTGACAGCCAACTGTGGTCTTTGGGATGGGACTTTGATCCTTTAGACCATAGCTTGCTGTCAATAAAAAATAAATTGTTCTATTATATAAGATTATAGTGGAACTTTTTTTAATGAAGGGGTAAAAATGCTTGACAAAATATAAAAATAGGCATAGAATACAGCTAATGAAAAAATTTGACTTTTTTTGGAAATTATATTTATAAACAACAAAGTATATGAAAAAATAAGAACCTGATTTCGAAAGAACCTTGACAGAAGATACAGAACCTTGTTTTTTCAAAACTATATTTTTAAACAACAAAGTATATGAAAAAATTAATTACAATTTTAAGCGGAATGGCAATCATTGCAGGAATTATCTTGACAATTCAGGCCATTTCAGTTCCTCAAGCTCCATTAGGAGATAATATTGATTTATCTCAAACATATCAAGTTTCAAGAGAAAATATCGCAGAGAAAATTTTAGCTACTGGCAAGGTAATCTCTTCTGAAAATATTAAAGATTTGAATTTTTACAAAAAAGGAACCATAAAAAATATTTTTGTTAAAGAAGGAGATGATGTTGATTTCAATGATATTTTGATGATGATAGAAAATACTGAATTGGACAGTCAAAAAACTCAAGCTTTAGCTCAAATAAAAAACGCTCAGATCAATTTAGACAAAGTTGTTTCTTCTGGCTCTGAAGTGAGAAAACCAAACCAAGTGGCAATTTCAAATGCCCAAAACAATCTAGCGATGATCAGAAGCTTAGCTGAATCCAATATTCGTTTAGCGGAGAATCAGGTTAGTTTGACCCAATCTGAAGTTAATTCAGCAAACAAAAACCTTAATGAAATTCAGGTTCAAATTAATGCTTCTTCAGGATCAGTTGATGTTAATTATGATAATATTATAAACGAAACATACTTTACTTTAGACAGTAGTATTTGGTTTCTTAATAAAATGCAGGAGAAATATTTTTATCGAAATGACCAAACAAGCTTTAAGGTTAAAGAAAAAGAGTCAAGAACATTAAAAAGCTATTACAGCGCCAAATGGTATTACGAAGCTTATCTTGATAGTAAAAATCCTGTTGATTGGATAATTCGCGAGATGCCAGAAAAAATTTCCAAAGCACTCAAAGAAACGGAGGAAACATACAGATTGCTCTTAACATCTTTTGACAATGATCCTCTTTATCAAAATATTCTAACCGATGATGATGGTGATAAAATTGACGAAACAAGACGGGAAATAAATAGTGCTCGAAGTAAAACTAACCAGCTTTCAGATAATCAAAATAAATCTGATAATAATCTTCGGGTATTACTCAATTTAGCCCAAGAAAGAAAAGAAAGCGCGCAAGCTTCTTTACTAAGCGCTAATCAAAATCTTGCTAATGTGAGACAAGAAAGCCAAGGTCTTATCGGTCAAGCAGAAGATTTATTAAGACGCGCGTATGATCAAGTTATTGTTAGTTTTAAAACAGCTGATCTTTCGGCAATTGAAATAGTCAAACAAAAATTAACGCAGGCGCAAAATAATTATAACCAACTTCTTGAAAAACCCGCTCTCCAAGAAATTAGATCACCAATTAAAGGCAAAATTAAAGAAATTAATATTAATATTGGCGATTTACTCCAAAAAGATACATCTATTTTTAAAGTAAGCACCTCTGATAATCTTAGTATTAGAGTTGAAATAGAGGATAGTGACATAAAAAATATTCATCTTTTTGACGAAGTAATTATTAGAAGTGCTGATTTTCCTCAAAAAATTAGTCGAGGAATTATCTCAAAAATCGGAGAAGAAGTTATCGTAAATTTTGAAGCTTGTCCTAAAGATAAAATAGAATGTTTTCTTCCCAAAATAAAGATGGCAGTTAATTTAGAGATTTTAACTAGAGAGAAGAAAAATGCTTTGGTTGTTCCTAAGGAATTTCTGACCGAACAAGAAGGAAAAAGTTTTGTTAAATTAGAAAAAGATGGAGAGAAAATTTTGCAAGAAGTTAGAATAGGAATTATTAATGGAGAATTTGTTGAAATTTTAGAAGGAGTTGAAGAAGGTGATACAATCTATCTTCCTTAAAAAAATACATATTAATTATTTGACCAAAAAGCTCCGCACCTATAGGCGGGGTTTTTTGATAATAACTATTGACAAGTATATAGCAAGGCATTATGATAACGACAGTTCCTTAAAAGGGACAACTAGCCCAGCGCCCGACCGGCTAACAATAGGCGGGGCAAGAATACAAAGGAGGTTGGAATGGAAAACCAACAAAAAGAAAAAAGAGAAGAGAAAAGATGGCCAAATCTGGCTTTATTCAAAGAAGCCAATGGTTGGGATGAATTTATAGCAGGTTGGGATCCAGAAAAAATTGGAGTTAGAGTTGCTATTGGAATGCTTCATGATGGGTTTTTTGGAACATTCTTTATGGATCCTGATCGTCGCCTTCAAAGAGCTGATTGGTATTTAAATTGTGCTAATAGAAAATATTGGTCCCTTCATTCCAAAATAGCGTCCAAGGCTCATAAAATGCTTATGAAGAAAGCATTTAACGATATCTCTATCGGTATATCTTGTCAAAATTATAGTGACGAAACATTATTATTTTTAATCAAGATTCTCAAGAAATTCACCTCTCATTTTAGCGATCCATTCTTTAAACCAAAACAAGGTCACCATAGAAAGAATATTGTTAAAGTGTTGATTCAAATTTATAAGTTTCTCCAAGATAAATCAGATATGATTGTACCAACTGAAGATTCAGAAAGAATTAAAAGTAATACAATAAGCGCTTTAGTTGCTTGTGAATTTTATAAAGAAATTGTCAAAAATAACATTTTTGAGGCAATGGATATGCTCACAAAAAAAGCTTTCGAAGAAGAAAGAAGCGCTGCGCCGCTAACATCATATAACTCTCTGATAAAGTTTAGAGAAGAAGTAGAGTCGTGGGAAGCAGAAAATGTTATCAAGATACTTTTTGGCTCTGATATTAACGTACGTTCTGCTAAGGAGGCCTGGATTCTTCTGCTTTGGCTAAAAAAGAATGCTCCAAAAAAAGAAGAAGAAAAGCCAGATTAGCCTAGCGCATGTCATTACATAATTCATTGATAGAAATGGTTTTGAACTTAATGTGGTATAGTAAGGGGCGGAAAATTATTTTCCGCCCATTTTTATTTGCTAAAACATGTTAAAATGTTATATAATGAAAATAATGTCAGAAAAAATTACAATTAAAGATATTCCGAAGGAAAGAGTTGTTTGTGTGGAAAGCGCAGAATATTCTGAAAAAAAGGCAATAGGTCTTATTTCGAAGATTTTAGTATGGCTTTTAAATAAAGAAATAAGTATTTCTGATTTACCCTTGGCCGTTATTGATAAAGATAGAAATTTTAAAGTTTGTGTTCCTATAAGAGAGGCTGATCTCAAAGAAGACGATGAATTTAAAATTAAAACCCTTCCGGCTCATCGTATAGGCCTGTTTTTTCACAAAGAAGATAATAAACCGCTTTTGATTTCTGAACAATTTCTAGAAGGACAATTAAAATATCAAGGATTTGAGCTTTTATATCCAAGAAGATATATTTTTCATCAAAATCCAGAAAAGCCGGAAACACCGATTATGGAAATTCAAATACCCGTGCATAAATAAAAATTTAGATATTTCTTTTTATTCGCTGCCTATCCCATAAGGCGGTTTTTTAATTGACAATTGAGCATTTATGCGATAAAATAACAAAGCTTAGAAATGTATGGTCGCCCCGCACTTTCTGGTGATAATAAATTATGTATTATGTTTATCTCCTAAAAAACAAAAAGGATCGTATCTATATAGGTTATAGCTCTGATCTTAGGAGAAGACTTAAAGAGCATGGCAAGGCGTGGAAGCTTATATATTATGAAGCTTACCTTGCCAAAAAAGATGCTATGTTGAGAGAGCGTAAATA
>CAYPPP010000001.1:38540-44257 GCA_964412645.1 uncultured Candidatus Saccharibacteria bacterium | reverse complement strand
TAAAAAACATTAAGTATATTGAAATTAAAGGAGACCATAATTTTAGAAATAAGGACGATAGAATTAACTTATTCAAGCATATTAAATCATTCTTGTTAGATTAATAAAATTTTCAATATTTTTAACATATATGACAGAAATAATAAAATCAAGAATTATTATCGTAGATGAAAACGATAAAATTATAGGTCACAAAAATAGGGATACATTGAAGAAAAAAGATATTTATCGTGTTTCTATCTTGTGGATTACTAATTCTCTTGGCAAAATTCTTCTTGCTAAACGCCATCATACAAAAATTCATTATCCAGGAAAATGGGGCCCCTCTGTAACTGGAACTGTTGACGAAGGCGAGACTTACGAAGAGAACATAATTAAAGAAGCTGAAGAAGAATTGGGGCTAAAAAATATTAAACCTAAGATTAGTTTAAAAACAAAAACAGATAACGAATATCATCATTTTAATCAATCATACACCCTAAATATTGATAAAAAGATTGACGAATTTAAAATACAGGAGGATGAAGTTGAAGAAATTAAATGGTTTTCAGCAAAAGAATTAAACGAACAACTTCAGCGACAGCCAAAAGAATTCTTACCAAGAATGAAAAGAAATTTTGAGTTATTTTTACTTCATCGTTAAATCTATATTTTCAAGACTAAACATTTACTAAATTTGAAACTTTCCGAACTACTGACCTCTATAAAATTTTATTTTAACTAAATTTTACAAAATCCAAACAAATTTACACAACAAAACTTCCCGTAGAGGAAGTCTTTTGTTAAAATGAATCATTATGTTTAATACAGTTTTAGAAATAATTATTCTTTTTGTGTTACCTGTTTTATTAATTTTTTTTAAGGCAATACCATTTAAATATAAAGTACACATTCTTGCTTTGATATGCTCTATTGTATCTATTATTATTGTTAACGAAGGGTGGACAATGCAGAAACTTGGCCTTAGGATTGATAATCTACAGATATCTATATTACCCTATATGTTATTTGCTATTGTTGCCCCGATCGGTTTATTTGTTGTTGCGAGAGTTCTTAATAAAAATAAAGTATTACAATGGTGGAAAAAAACACACTTTCTGTTCGGATTTATTTATATCAGTTTCTTGCAAGAATTTTTATTTAGAGGGTTTTTAATTCCAAAACTACAAACAATTCTTTCTTCTTACTTTCTAATTATTTTGATTAATTCTTTGTTGTTTGCATTTATCCATATTATTTATTTAAATAATTACCAATCTTTATTAATAATCTTTATTGGAGGGATTGGTTTCGCAACTATATATACTTATTATCCAAACCTAATCCTTATAACTGTCTTGCATTCAATTTTGAATTTTGTATGCGTTTTATTTGGTTTTTACTCAAAAGAGCGGTCCTTGAAGTAAATTTTACTTTTTAGAGAATTTGATTTCAATTGAATCTCGCAGGATCTAAAAAATAATGAAGATCGCCGTTTCTGGTGATTTTTTAGTAATTACTCTTGTTTTTTTGTTCAATTTGATGTAGTTTACAATCTAAGGGGATTAACAGGTATTTAACCTGTTTTGTACCTTAAAAATCAAAGGAGGTTGAAAATGCTTAACGAAAATTCAGTCATTAAGCTCTTTAACAAAGATGGTGTGAAAACCGAGGAAATTACGCTCACTAATTCAGCAATTGAAGCATATAATGAAGGAATAGATTTTGCCACGAGCAATCAAAGCAAACAAGCAATTGAAGCATTTAAAAAGGCAATAGAGATAGAGCCAAGATATATTAATGCTCATTATGATTTAGGTGTGCTTTATTATACGCTTGATCGTAGAGAGGAAGCCCAACGAGAATACGAAATTGTTTTAAAAATTCAACCCAATGACGTTGATGCTCTAAATAATTTATGAACGATCTATGCTCTTTCGGGCAAATTAGAACAAGCTAAAGATCTTTTTGATAAAGCTTTGGCAATTAATCCTAATTATGTATTAACTCATCGCAACTTAGCTGCATATTACAGAGAAACAAGAAATATTCTAAAGATGGCAGAACACAATAGAAAAGCAAAAGAATTAAAGAAAAAAATTTCTTTTAGAGAGTCGAATGCATTTAGATTATAATCTATAACATAAGGAGGGATAGAAAATATTAATTTAGGCCCTAATGAAACTTCAATTAGGGCCCTTTTTTTAAGCGTTTTTTAAAAAGAAGTTAATTTTTAAATAATAAATTGACAAAAATTTATATAAGAGTATAATGAATATATATTCATAACTTGTATTATTTTAAAATATATTTCTTAGTTCTCAATTACTAACTATTAGTTATTAGTTGTTAATTATCAAATATATAAAAGCAAATAAAATTATGCCTAATTTTAATAAAACAGGACCTCAAGGACAAGGTCCAATGACTGGTCGTGGAATGGGTCCTTGTGGAGACGGCTTAGCCCGAAGAAGGGGTTTTGGTGGTTGGGGCCGAGGATGGGGATTTTGGCGCGGAAGAAATACTCAGTCAAGTAAAGAAGAGTTAGAACAAGAGGAAAAAATGCTTAAAGAAGAACTGGAAGCAGTTAGAAAAGAAAAAGAAGGGTTAAAATAAAAAAACAAAACAAGCCCTCTGTTCTTGCAAGATTAGAGGGCTTGTTTTAAAATAAACTAATATGCGTCCTAAAAAACCAAGGAGAATTGGATATTGTCCTCGCTGTAATTATTTTAAACCTCGCGGCATTCCTCTAAGGAATCTAGACGAGATTAATTTGGCTGTTGACGAGATAGAGGCATTGCGCCTAGCCGATCTTGATAATATTGAACAAATTAAAGCAGCCAAGAAAATGAATATCTCTCAAAGCACTCTTCAAAGGATTTTAGTTTCGGCTCATAAAAAAATAGCCGAGGCTATTATTTTGGGAAAAGCAATTAAAATTGAGACAATAGACGATTAAATAAAATATTAAAATAATTTTTTAGCGACGACATTATACTTGCAATTTCTAAGATTAATGCTAACATATTGTTTATTAGATAGTTTTTATAACCTTTTGGGGAAATTTTTTATTTCCCATTAAAAGTTTTCTTTCGTTTAATTTTGAAAAGACTTCACACTAACAATCAAATACGTGTACCAGAAGTCCAGGTTATTGATGAAAAAGGCAAATCGCAAGGTGTTATGAAAATCGCCGAGGCTTTGGTTTTAGCTCAATCAAAAGGGCTTGATTTGGTTGAAGTTAATCCCACCATTAAACCGTCCATAACGAAAATAATGGATTATGGCAAGCATCTTTATAAAAAATCTAAATCAGATAGAAAGCACAAATCAAGCCAGAAAACAGGAGAACTAAAAGCAGTCAGATTTGCTTATAGAACAGGTAAACATGATTTAGAATTTAAGGCCAAAAGAATAGATGAATTTTTAAAAAAAGGTTATAAAATTAAAATTGACATGATAATAAAAGGAAGAGAAAAAAGCCACGGGGAAATTATTAGAGAAAAGCTTGATGTTTTTTTAGCCTTAATTCAAGAAGAATATAAGTTTGAGCAAAATCCGAAAAGGAGTCCTCGAGGACTTGGTCTTCTTATTAGTCGAAAGTAGTTTTATGAAAACAAGAAAATCGTTAACGAAAAGATTTAAAATTACAAAAAATGGAAAAGTTCTTAGCCGTATTGCCGGACAGAACCATTTTCGCGCAAAGAAATCAGGAAAATTTAAAAGAAGAGGAAGAAAAACAAAAGTGCTTTCCAAAGCATTAGCGCATCAAATTAAAAAAGCAATTAGATAATTTAAATAATTATGGCAAGAGTTAAACGTTCAAAAATAAAGCGCAAACGCAAGAAAAAGATTATAAAAATGGCAAAAGGGTATAAATGGGGGCGTAAATCAAAATATCGAGCTGCAAAACAGGCAGTCTATAAAGCGTTGACTTATCAATATCGCGATAGAAGAACTAAAAAAAGAAATTTTAGAAGATTATGGCAAATCAAAATTAATGCCGGGGTGCGCCAGTACGGATTAAACTATTCTAAATTTATTAATCTTTTAAAAATAAAAAAAATTGAACTGGATAGGAAAATTTTAGCTTATTTAGCTGAACACGAACCAAAAGTTTTTAAAAACATAGTTGAGGAAGTGAAGAAATAGGACATAAAATTGAAGAACCCTCTGGTTCACTGGGGGAATCTTGACAAGGAACAAGAATTTAAGTTTAGCCAAAAGGAAAACCGCGTAAAGCGCGGTTTTCTTGATTAAGTTTGCGTTTAATAAAAAATACTAATACCCTTCTGCTACCATTTTGTTATTTGGATTTCTATAGCTACTATTATAATAGCAACCAATAGGTAAATCAGAGCTGCAACCCACCATTTAATTTTTTTTGTAAGAAAACTCATCGTTTATTCAGATATATTTTCTAAACTTTTGTTAAGTTGATATATCGTGTCAAAATTTTTTAGTTCTTCTTTCTTGATCCATCTATATTCAGTATGTTCCCAATCTAATTTTATATCTGGCTTATTTTTTAACTTTATTAAAACAGGGTGGACGAGCCAAACTTTATGGATCCTGATATCTGAAAGCTTATAAAATTTTCCGAGATGAAAGGATAAAATATTATTTTTGGTAACTCCTAACTCTTCGTTAACTTCTTCTATCGCCTTTGCCCTAAGAGATTTAAAATCATCTAAATAACCAGAGACAGTATTCCATTTTCCTTGATAAGAAGAAACCTTATTACTTCGTTTTAGTAAAAGGATTTTATCTTTATATTTTATAAAAACAGTTATTATTGGAGCAGTTTCAGAACTTGAATAATCAATTCTTCCGTCTGAAAATTTCGGTAATTTATTAGAAAAATTCCTAACTATAGATAAAATTTTCTTTTCTCTTTTATTCATAATCTTGTTTTAGCGAAAATCTATCTTTTTGATGATTTTTTTTGTTAGATTCCTATGTGAGATAATTTGCGAATTTTTTGGTAAGAAGAGGAATAAAAGATTGAGAACATTAAGAATGAACTTTCTTTTTCATCATATTTAAAAATTATTTCTTTTCTTTGGTTAGTATTTTTGCCAAAACTACAAAAAGGATAATGCCGATAAGATCTATCAATAAATCGGTAATGCAACCATGTCTTTCGGGAACAAAAAGCTGATGAATTTCGTCAGAAATTGCATAGGCGAAAGAGCCCAAAATGCCCAATATATACGAATCGCTTTTGGAAAATTTATAGACCCTAAAGGCGCGATAAATCAAAGCTGTTAAAATGAAAAAAGCGAGTACATGCCAAGATTTTTTCAGAAAAACATCAAAAGTACCGGCAAAACCGGTAGAGAATTCAGATAAACTTGATAAGTAAAAGATGAAGAACATCCACGCCCAAATTGGCAACCAATAAGGAATAAATTTCTTAGTCTGGAAAGTTTCTTCAAGCGCGCCGAAAAAAAGTTTTACATAATATGATTTAGAAGGTTTCTTTTTCATAGTTTTTCTATATTTATTAAATGTTTATTTGCTTTGATTAATACCTCTTTGCCACCCTTAAAAGTAATAGTACTAAGAGCTTCTTCGTATGGTAACCATTTATAATTATCATGTTCGTGAGACAAGGTAACTTTTTTTGTTTTGGATTCGAGAAGATAAAAGACAACCGTTTTATAGTGAAGGCCATTTTCAGTTCTAAAATTATAATGAATTTCCTCTTTAAAATTTTTAATTAATTCTAGATTGTT
>CAYPPP010000001.1:0-38530 GCA_964412645.1 uncultured Candidatus Saccharibacteria bacterium | reverse complement strand
AAGCGTATCAATCTCTCTTTCGCCCTTATCAACATGACCTTTGACCAAATCCCAGTGGCCTGGTTTGGTGCGTTTTTTATCTGATATATTTCTAGGAGAATAATGAAGTATTAAATATTCTACATTCTTTTTTACCTTTTCGTTTCTGTCTTTTATCTTATAAAATATTACCGCTCCGACAGATTTTTCTTTAATTTTAGTGTCGGTAATAACAATTTCATTTTCACCCCTTCTTTCTTCGGGAGGAATCCACCTAACCCCCAATTTATCATAAATTTCCTTTTCGTCTTTGCCAGCAATTTGTTCGTCATTTTTAAAAAGACCGTACTCGTTTAATTTATAGCCCTTTTTAAGAGCGATAGTTCTTAATTTAATGTTATGAAGTTTGCTTCCAGTAAAGTACTGAAGCGCCGAACCAAAAGACTTCTCTGACACAACTCTTAAGTCAATATCAATTCCAATTGACAATCTTCCTGATGATTTGGTTTGTCCCTTAGCGTAAATTTCAACAATTTGAGGAAGTTTTGTAAAAACATTCATCACCTTTTCTGGTTCATCGGATAGAACAAGAATATCAATATCACCAACAGTTTCCTTTTTTCTTCTAATTGAGCCAGCGATTTCAATTTTTTTTACTTCGGACAATTTGCTTAATTTTTGTTTAATTTTTTCGGCGATAGGCAAAACTTTTTCAAGAGACAATCTTTCTTTCTGCGTTTTAAGTGCCTCAATTCCTTTTAAAATGTTTTCTTCGGATTTTTCACCAAAGCCATCAAGGTTTCTTATTTTATATTGGCCGACAACTTTCTTTAGGTCGTCAAGATTTCTGACGCCAAGTTTTTGCCAAAGTGCCTTGATTTTTTTTGGACCCATGCCCTCAATCTTAGTTAGGGTTGAAACATCAACAGGGGATTTCCTTTTTAATTTTTCAAAATATTGTAGCTGACCTGTTAAAATTAATTCTTCAATTTTTTTGGCGATCATCTCACCAATTCCTGAAATCCTTTCAAGTCCCTCAATTCCCTCTTTCTTATAAATAATTGCTAAACTTCTGTTTTGTAATTCAATAATTCGAGCTGCTTTTTGATAAGCGCGAGGACGAAAGGGATCATCTTCCATTTCTAGATATTCAGAAATTTCTTTTAAAATGTCAGAGATTTGGGCGTTAGAGAGCATATTATTTGATTTCTGAAACTTATTATATTATAATTAGAATAGATCTTTAAAAGGAGGGGCAAAATGATTCATTGGTATTGGTTAACAATAGTAGTTATTGGAGTATATCTTTTTTTTGGACTTTGTTATGCTTTGCCAATAGTGCTGGCGAAATACAAATGGTTGCGTCATTATGAGATTTATATGAGAGAATTTAGACAAGGCGATTGTTGGACAAAAGAACAAATGAGAGACATGTCTTATTCTGGCTTCTGGAAAAACTTCTTTCGGTGGCCTCTGGTTGTAGTAACTTTTGTATGGGCCGTAACTTATTGGAGCTTTAAAAAGAACGGTGTTCCATTTTCTGCGCCTCAAATATACTGGATTGGCCCTATTTGGATAAAATAGGGCTTTTTTATTTTTCTACATTTTCTACATCATTATCCTCAAGAGCTTTTCTTAGTTTAGCAAGTATTTCTATAGCGAGCTCTCGTCCAAAAACAGCATCCATATTTCTTACCTTCATATCTCCTATGCCCTTATATGCTTTTTTTATTTCTGCCTTGTCTTCTTTTTCTCTTTCGATTTTTTCTTCAGGAGTTTCCTGGGAAGTAAGAAATTGCTCTGGTTTTTCTATGCTCATTCTAAAACACCTCCTTTCGCTTTTTGTTTTTTCGTTACAATAACGAATTTATTATCTTTTAAATCAACAATATATTTGTTTCCTTTTTTAAGTTTTTCTCCCAGAATTGCGTTAGCGATTAAGTTTTTAATATGTTTTGAGATGGCGCGCCTGATTGGACGGGCGCCGTTTTTAGGATCATAGCCCAAACGAGAAAGTTTTTTAAGGGCATGTCTAGTGATAGAAAACTTAATTGATTGTTCTTCTTCAATGCGCTCAAAAAGCGCTTTTAATTTTAGGACTGCGATTTGTTCAATTTCTTTCGGCAGAAGCGTTTTAAAAACAATAACATCATCAAAACGATTTAAGAGTTCGGGGCGATAAACATCGGTTAACTTTTCTTTAAGTAATTTTCGTATTGTTTCGATTGGTACCCCCTCTTTAATTTTTTCTTGAATCAAAATCGCATGAGCATTTGAGGTAGCGATAATAATTGTATTTGTAAAATCAACAACATTTCCAATTTCATCAGTTACTCTGCCATCATCAAAAATTTGTAGAAAAAGGTTTAAAACATCAGAATGGGCCTTCTCAAATTCGTCTAACAATAATAGCGAGAAGGGCTGATTTTTAATTTTTTCTGTTAAAAATCCTCCTCTTTTTTCAGTGCCAATTAAACGATAAATACTATCGGCCGATTGGTACTCTGACATATCAAATCTTAACATTTTATCTTCATCAGCGAAATAAATACTCGCCAAGGATTTAGCTAGTTCTGTCTTTCCTACGCCGGTTGGACCAACAAAAAGAAATGTTCCGATAGGACCGCTTCTTCTTTCAAGACCAGCTCTTGCCTGCCTCAACGCCTCGCTTACCGCCTTAACGGCCGGCGCCTGATCTATTAAGCGTTCATGTAATTTTTTTTCTAAATTTAACAATTCCTTTCCTTCCTTCTTAGTGGCTTTTTGAATTGGAATGCCGGTTGCTTTTGATAGACTTGCCCTAACATCTTCTCGCGAAACAAAATTTTTCTTCTGAATCTTAGCTTCTTCTATTGCTTGAGTCAAAAGGTCATAAGCTTTTCCTGGCAAGAGGCGATTTCTTAAATAACGATCAGATAAATCAATTGCTTCTTTAACGGCAAAATGTCCTACAGCGATATTTCCTTTCTTTTCTAATATTAGGGCTTCTCTCATTAAATATTGAAAGGTCTCATCTTTTGATAGCTCTTCAACCTTAACAATGTTGAAAGATCCTGCTAGATCGCTTCTTTTTTCAATAAATTGGTGATAATTTTTTTCATCAGTACTAGCAATCAGGGGAAAATCAACTGATTCAAAAACAGGACCAAAAAAACTCATAAGGGATAGCGATTGGTTTTCAATTGCTCCAATTAAATCATGCATTTGAGGAATAGCTAAGATAATATTTTTTGAGGCTGCAATTTCGTTCATAGTTTTTTGCAATCTTTCCTGAAGTGCTCCTGGGGTTTTGAGTCCTGCTAGCATACCACCAACATCAACACTAACCAATCTTCTGTCAAATAAATTTTTGGGCACATCATCATGAATAATTCTTCTCGCAATTTCATTTATAATTGCTTGGCGTCCGCTACCCGATCCACCAATAAGAAGAGTATTATTTCTCGCATCTTGATTTAAAATATTTATCATTGCTTGGTACTCTTTTTCGTGTCCGATCAAAGAAGAAATAATTCCGTGGCGCGCCAGATCAGTTAAATCATCGCTGAAACTGTCCAAAAAATATGTCGGTTTTGCGGTCCAAGAACGATTCATCGTCTTATGTTTGATTTTGCGCGGGCGTTTTGATATAAAAACAAGATTATTTTTAATTCTGAGCCAAGTAGCAACATATCTTGCGTCTTCAAGCTCAATATTATGTTTTAGAAAAAGATCTTCTAAAACGGGATGAGGCTTATTAAAAAGCGCCATTAAAAGATGGTAAAGTTTAACGCTCTTGGAACCAATATAGAAAGCTTCTGAAAAACTTTGCTTAACCAATTTTTCAAAAGTTTGCTTAATCGGTTCTTGGGAGAGCTCATAATCCTTTTGAAAATCAACGATTTTATTGTTAAATTCTCTTTTAATTTCTTTAGGATCAAGTTCAAGGTGGCGAAGAAAATCTTTTACTTCGGGTGTTTCAAGAAGAACATCAAACAAATTGAGCTTAAAAGATCCTCCTATATTATTAGCTTGAGTTAATGCTGATCTAATAATCTTTTTACTTCTTGGTTCGAAATATTCAGCAATATTAATATCTAAATCTTTAATATTCTTCTTTTTTCTTAACAATGACAGCTGTTTCCACGGATGCCTGATTTTTATAAAGTGGTGGAACACATAAAAAGAAAAGAAAATGCCTATCCAAAGAAAAGAAAGAAAAATATCATGATTTTTGAGGCCGTATTTTATGAGATGGAAAAATCCGCTAACGATCAAAATAAAGGTTAAAAGAGAAATGAAGAACCAAAGAAAAAAAGAAATAAGCGCAATAAAAGAACGCACAGACTGCGGAAGCGTTACCATTGGCTCTTCAAAATAAAGATAGCCAATTGCGTCAGGAGATTTTTCTTTAGCGGGCTTATTTTTTGAAGAGGTATCTGTCATTAAAATAAGTTAATGAAAGCAAGTAATAATAGTCCAGGTAGGATTGAAAGCCATATCAAAAAAATTGAACTGACAATAATAAAAAAGACAACATAGAACATTGATCCAAAAATAATCCAAAAAGTTCTAATAAAAATTCCAATGAAAAGACCAGCAATATTATAATCTTGGTAAAGAGGGCGAAACCAATTGCGAGCCATCGCCTTTATGCCAAGAGATCTGTCCAAATCTTTAAAAAAGAAAAAAACCTTTTTCCAGTAAAGGCGAGGAATAAAAACATACCAATCAGAAAAGAAACTCAAGAAACTGCGCGTTAAAGCCTTAAAAACATAAGAAACAGCACCAAAAGATTGATTCATAATTGTTAATTATATTAAGATTAACCACATTATACCATTACTTAAATTAAAAGTGAAAAATTAAAAAGAAGAAGTTTTATCGAAATACTTATTGTTTGACGATAAATATTTGAAAATTAAATTATTTATTATACAATTTAATATTATGTTTATAATTTTTTTTAACAAAGTATTATGAGAAATATGGAAAATCCGATTTCCCATCCTGCAGAACATAAAGATATCTCTTCTGACAGAAGAGATATCAGAGAAAAAGTTTTGGATGAAAAAGAGCTACAGAAAGACTTTTTTGATTCTATTGGTCAGCGGCTAAAAGCAACAGGGGAAATTTTATCAGACGAAGAAATTCTTGACTTAGTGAGAAAATCTGCGCAAGAAACAGGGTTTCGGGAAAAAGAACCCGAAGAAGAAAAGAAGAAGCCCTTAATTTTTTATCGCGCTATGCGAAAGACGGAACAGGTAGATAAATTACTTTCAGAGGACGAAATTACTATCAGGCCCTTTAGTTATACTAAGCCTGGTAAGTGGTCAGAAAAACCTACGGATATTCCTTTGTCATATGGTGAAAATAATCCACGACTTTTACGAATTATTGATTTAGAAAAAAAATGGGAGGATACCGCTCCATATTGGGGCTTTGGATCCGAGGGATCATGGTCGGAAGCCATGAACTTAGACAAAGTAGTCTTGCGAAAGATTGACGAAAGAGAATTAGAAGTAGCAGATATTTACAAGCAGATAGAAGTAAATGTAAGGGTGCCTGAAGAAAAGATATTACAAAATACTTTTATTGTTGATAAGATTAAAACAAAAGAGGTTCAAGAAAGGCAAAGCCTTAATGAGTTTATTAATGACGCAGGTTTTTGGCGAGAGATAATGCGCATAGCAGAGCATTTTCAACCTGATGGAAATGTGCATGAAAAAAAACTCAACAAAAAATACTTAGAATATTTTGCGCAGACACTTCTTTTGGATGAAACAACGGCAGACACAGAAGAAGCCAAAAAAAGCTTAGGACAAGCAAAAATTGAAATTGCTAAATTTATTCAGAGAGTTCAGAATTTAAAACAAGACGATCCTAACTGGTCCTTGGAAGCAAAAGAGGCCGTCTTACGAAGTTTTCCAGAAGAGACCCTGCGTGGTGCAAAAGAGATGTTGAAAAATTATATAGAATAAAGTTTTTTTATGTTTTTTACGGAACTGTAAACACATCTTTTTTCTCTCGTAGCAACCGTAGTATTTGACAAAAACAGAAAGAGTGATAGGATTTAGATAGTTCTAAAAAACTAATCCCTCAACATTTCGAAATGTATGGCTTTCTATTTCAAAATTACTTAAAAAGAAATCTGGCAAAGGAGGTAGGAAATGTTTACAGTAGGTCGACCAGAAAAGATGAGATCGGTAAAAAGAGAAGAATTCTTAATCAAGCCCGCGCCATGGGAAGAAATTAAGCTAAATCTTCTCAAATCCAATGTTAAGTTTATTAGGGAAACTGCCAAGGAGATTGGTATGTCTAGTGACTTTGTTGTTAATGTTGCAATTCTTGATTTAATAAAATGGGCCAAAGAGCAAGGTTGTTCTTCAGGAGAATTGTTTCGTTTAATGCACGAAAAAAATGATCAGCATATAAAGGAGAGAGATGGGACTTTTTAACCGGCGCAAGAGGACAAAAGAAACAAACAATCTTGAGATGGATAAACCCTTACGACCATGGGGACGGAAAAAGGCAACTTATTATTTGGCAAATGATGTTATAGAATTTATTGGAAAACTTTCAGAGGACACTCAGATTCCAAGGGGCAGACTAATTGACATGGCAATGCGACGCTTTAAAAGAGATTTAGAAAGGGGCATCGAAGACCAAGCCATAGAAGTTCCGGAAGGAATTATTCGCAGCTTGAAGCTCTCAAAAGTCATAGTAAGTTTTCTTGAAGAAGACACTCATTCTTCAGAAGATATTGCATCAGGGCAACAAGGAGAAGAGGAGACAGAATAACCTCAACACAGAGGCGCAAGTAAAAGCGTCTCTTTTTTATTTTAAAAGATTGACTAAATAAACAACATATAGTAGATTGAAAATAGTTCTTATTTAAAACCCTAAGTTAGGGAGGTTGAAGTGACAAGAAAAGGAAGAAAAAACGAAAGAGGTAAATGGCTAAAAGCGATAGATTTTAAATGGATACACATGAAAAATAGAAAAGCGCCTTACCTTTTATTGGTTTTTAGAAAACCAGAAGGATATATTGTATTAAAGCAAACCCTTCAGTGTCGCTTTCCTACTTTTTGGGTATTGACGCATGGCAGCATTAAGCATTGGAATTGGTTAGATTCTGATGTAATTAATTGCAACGGAAAAAAAGTAATGGATAGCGGTTATGAGATGGGTCTTTTAGTTCCACTAATGTTTTGGTTAGGATTGTTCTTTCTCTCAGTCAAAATAAAAATTCAACTCTTTAGGTTAAAAGCTGAACCATACAATAGTTCCATTTCTTATGTCGAATAATGAATTAAATAACAAAGGCGTTCATATTAAGCATGATCGCCTTTTTTCTTTTTATAAAAATTAACTGGTTAATTTTCTCAAATAATCAATATTTTGAAAAACTTTTTCTCTATCAAATCCACCGCTTTTGTTAAAAAAATCAATTTCTAATGTTAATAACGCATTTTTTGGTAAAAGGGGGATAATTTTCGAATAATCAATTAAGCTTCTTCTATCTTTAATTCTCCAATGATAATCATATGTTCCGTCATTTCCCGAAAGGTGAAAATAGAGAGGTTTTACTTTCTTAATAAAATCTTTTATGTATGTATAATATTCTTTTTTTTCAATACTAGTTTCAATTCTTGCATGGCCGAAATCAAAACACACATCAATCCCTTTTTTCTTAAATTCTATAAAATCTTCTATATAAACGCCGAGGCGCTTATATGGTCTTGTTTTAATTTTTACGGGCGTATTTTCTAAAACAAATCTTTTGTCTTTTATTTGATCTAAAAGGTAAAAAAGATTTTTTAGAGACGCTTTGGGTGTTTCCTTGTCACCAGGGTGTAAGACAACATATTTAGCATCAAAATAATTTGCTACTTTTTGGCAGAGCTTAAGGTTCCTTAGATTAACTTTATTTTTTTGGGGAACCACAAGATTGACATTTTCTTCATAAAGCGGAGCATGGAGAGTTATAGACGAATGATTTCTTCTGATAAGTTTTTTATAATCTTTGTAATTTTCTGTTTCCCTTAACCCAAATTCAAAATAATCTAATTTGTCAGAAAGTTCTTTTATATAGGGCAAAATTATTGGAATATTTCTTGTGTATTTAACCTTTAGACCTATCTTCATAATTATCGTCTTTTAAAATTTTCTCCAATGACAAATCCAGTTGACCAACACAATTGAAGGTTATATCCTCCTGTTGGACCATCAAGATCAATTATTTCTCCAGCTAAATATAAATTATCAATAATCTTTGATTTCATTGTTTTTGAATCAATTTCTTTAAGATCAACTCCGCCCGAAGTTATAATTGCTCGTGAAAAATCTGCTACTCTTTTAACCTCAACCCTAAGCTGTTTAAGAAGAAGCACTAAAACCCTTCTTTCTTTCTTCGTTATATCGTCAACTTTTTTTTCCGGATTAATTCCCGAGAAACCTCCGATAATAGAAATAAGAGCCTTGGGCAAAAGATTACCTAGACAATTTTTAAACATTTTGCCACTAAATTTTTTAAAATCTTTTTGAAGCCTTTTATCAAGAGTTTCAAAATCAAGGGCAGGCTTTAGGTCTATTTTCAAACCGACTGAACCATTTTCTAATAATTTACCAATGGTTTTTGAGAGCTCAAGAACAATTGGTCCACTCATACCATTTGACATGAAAATAGCTTCACCAAAACTAGAAATTATTTTTTTGTCATTCTTAAAAACCGAAATAGAAACATTTTTTAAACTTAATCCTTCAACCTTTTTTAACCATTTTTCTTTTAAAAAAACAGGAACTAAAGCTTGTCGCAGAGGAACAATCGTGTGTCCTAATCTTGAGAGCCAATTATAGGCCTGGCCCGTTGAGCCGGTAATAGGATGCGCTTTTCCGCCCGTACAAATAGCAACATTCTTTACATTAATTTCCTTGTTATTTCTTAAAATTATTTTTTTTACGGTGTTTTTTTCAATCGTCAATGACCTTACCTCGGTTTTTGTTTTTATATCAACGCCGTTATTTTTCAGATAATTTTTATGTGAGTATAAAACGCTATGAGCGTCATCACTTTTTGGAAAAACACGATTTCCTCTTTCGGTCTTTGCTTCAATGCCGTTTTTCTCAAAGAACTTAATAGTGTCCTTAACGCCAAATCGGTTTAAAGGAGAAAAAAGGAAATTGCCCATCTTACCAAATTTTTCCGTGAACTTTCTTAAATTTAATTCTTTGTTTGTAAAATTACATCTTCCACCACCAGTAATTAAAAGTTTTCGTCCTAATTTTTCATTTTTTTCCAACAACAAAACACGAGCGCCATTTTCTGCCGCTCGACCAGCTGCCATCATTCCAGCTGGACCTCCGCCAATTACTACTAAATCATAAATCATGTTTCTATAATTATCTTATCTTTTACCATAAAAGCAAGTACCTTAAATATTAAGAAAATTAAAAAAAGCGACAGATCCTTCCTGTCGCTCTGCTCCTATTTATACACATGAGCATTAATTGCAAGCTTATGAAGAACTGGTGATTTTTCTTTTTCCCCTGGAGGTTCAAGCTCAAACAAGAAACTCGAAATTGCGGGGATACCTCCTGTGATAACAAGAAAATCAATATCTTCTTTCGTATGAATTTCGGGCAGAATCTCTTCTATTTTCTGCCAAAAAATTCTTAACGATTCTTTATTGGCCGTAAGAGAAGATTGCTTCATGCCGACCTTATGATAAGCGTCTCCATTACCATCTTTGAATAATTGAGCAATACCATCTCTAAGCCCTAGAACCTCTGAGACATAAAGCAAACCAATTCTATCTTTTTTATCAATACTGAGTGTATCTCTTAATCCTTCCCATACTAGCAAAAACCGTTTAACGTCTATTGTCTTTACGGATTTTTTTTCTGCGCTATCCATATTTCCTCCCTTGTACTGACATAATTCTATGCTGAAATTTTTAATTTGTCAATAAATAACTCAGCGAAAGACATAAATCCTACTTGCCGATAAATAAACAACAGACAGGCATCAAGGTTCTTATCTTTTCTCTTTCTTAGTCTTTCTTTTGAACTGTCCTATTTTTTCCTGCACCTTCTTTAAGTCTTTAGCCAAGAAGAGCTATGTTTTTTTTGATAAGTATCTATTTTTATGATTGCTCAATAATAAAAAACTTGAAATATGTAAAATTTTGAGATAGGATTAAGGTCTGTTCTTTAAAGAGAAGATGTTCCGATGCTCTTTGAGATCGGAATACAAGAGCTTTTAAGGAAACCCCGACGCTATTGAGGTCGGAGTCTAAGAACCTTTCGCTATGCTCAAGAACCTTGGCGGAGGTCTAAGAACCTTTCGCTATGCTCAAGAACCTTGGCGGAGGTCTAAGATTATTTAAATTCACTTTGTTCGTCAAAATAATCTAAGAACGGAGGAAGAAAATGGATCAGCAAGAAATTGTAGGCAAAGTTTTTACCGCTATTGTAAAAGGCGAAGAACAAAGCAAAGTAATAACAAGGATTCTTTGGGATGAAGAAACAATAAAAAAACACATTGTTCTTGCGGCTGAAGAGATTGGAAAATATTATAAACCGATTCTTGAAAGAGACAAAAGTCATAAATTACTTCTTGTGGGTGTATTAAATGGTGCCTTGCCTGTATTCGGTAAATTATTGAACGAATTACCGAAATTTCTATCAAGTTATCAGTTTCGTTACGATCTAATAGGAATTTCAAGCTATAATCAAGGAACGAGCGGAGGAGAGCTTAAGGTGCTTAAGGATCTTAAAGATCCCGTTAATGGAAGTTATGTTTTAATAGTGGAGGATATTGTTGACAAGGGCCATACTTTTGGTTGTCTTCAGGCTATTATGAATAGCAAACATCCTAGCGCTGTTAACATATTTACTTTAATTGACAAAACCGCAAGAAGAGAATCAGATTCAATAACCATTGATTTTTCTGGATTTACCCTAAAAGAAGATTTATTTGTTGCAGGATGTGGGTTGGATTGGGCGGGCTATGGAAGAACCTTGCCTTGCATTGTTTGTCTAGAAGATGTTTAAAAACAGCAAAAGCGTCACTTAGTGTGGCGCTCTTTTAATTTAATTAACTGATAATCCTTAAATTATTCTTCCGGTTCCGGGACTTTAATCAGAACTTTATTGCTCATTACAATATTTTCATCTTTATCTTCTCCGACAACATAGAGATAATAATTGCCCGACTCAAGAGTATCATTCCATTCATATTGATAATCATTGAAGTGAATTTGTTGCCAGTTGCTAGTAATAAAATAACTATTGCTTAAATCTACTTTTGCACTGTAATAAAGTTTTATTTCGCTAAACTCTTCTTGGATTGCCAAATTTATTGTATAGGGAAAAATGACTTGTTCTGGATTAAACAATGTTAATTTTGGTTCTATTTTTTCTTCGTTATTTGTCGCGCTTAAGCCGTCAATATTAGTATAAAGATTAACACTTTTTTCGCTCGAGTTTAAATAGACATCATAAGCCTTAACAGTTAGTTTATGGCGACCCGAAAAATTATTTTTGTCCGCTAAAGTAAACGACCATTCATAGGGCGCATTAACCTTAGATCCCAAAAAATCTTCATCAAAAAAGAAATCTACTTGTCTAATATTATTTTTTGCTTCAATTCTGGTTTTGATCTTAATATTAGCTGATTCTACGATGTCCTTATTTCTAGGAGATATAATTTCAATTACTGGCTTATTTTTAATGGTGTGAACATCATCATAATCTTTGGGTGGCATTTCGTCTGTCCAGTTTCCTCTTTTTGGATCATTAGCCCAGCTTTTTATTGCGGCTTCCCAATTTTTGAATTGAGGATCAGTTTCTGGATTTTCTGGAATATTTCCTTGAGGATTGTCCTTAGAAACATAATATAAAATACTGTGAGCTTGGCGATAAAGTCTTTCTTCAATTAAACTAGGAGGAGTAAATTCAGTTGCTCGCTTACCTGAAATTGTATCAATTTTAATGGTCTCGCCGCCCATATTTCCAGAAAGAACAGGTTTGTCTGATTGAACTATTGTTGGTGGAGCGAATAATAGTTTTTTTCTATCTTTGAGAGCGAATATCATAAAATCGTGCCAAATAGGACCTGCGGTACTTACCCCAGCCATTCTTGTCATAGAAGTATTGTCATTATTTCCCGTCCAGACGCCAACGGATAAATTGGGCGTATATCCTATAGTCCAGCCGTCGCGATATTCTTGAGTCGTTCCTGTTTTAGCCGCGACTGGAATATTGCCAAGAAAAAGATGGCTAGATACTCCAAACATAGGAGAACGCGCTTCATTATCGGAAAGAATACTATTAATTATACGGCAAACATTTTTGTCAAGCACTTGTTCGGGAACTTTTTCTTCGTGCTCTTCTAAAATATTGCCCTTGTCACTTTCTACCCTAACAATGCCATAAACCGGCTCTTTTTTGCCCTCTGTTGCAAAAACTCCGAAAGCAGAAGTGATATCAATAAGCTTTACTTCGCCTCCGCCAAGCACTAGAGCAAGGCCAAAACGCTTGCGGTCTTTTAATGTAGCAATTCCCATTTTTTCCGCCAAGTCAATTGAGTTCTCAACGCCTGCAAGATAGAGCGTTTTAACAGAGGGAATATTGAGAGATTGAGCCAAAGAATTTCGCATTGTAATTGGTCCGCGTTCTTTCAAGTCATAATTTTGAGGATGATAACAACCAAGTCCAAACTGATCTTTTGCTTGAACTGCGCTATAAACACAATAGGGATTGAATTCAGTTTTAACGTCAAAAAGCAAAGTATCGGGAGTATATCCCTTTTTAAAAGCCGCTGCATAAACAAAAGGCTTAAAAGCCGAGCCAGGTTGGCGATTTCTTAAAACAACATTCACATTGCCGTCATTTTCAATATCAAAATAATCTCTAGATCCCACCATTGAAAGAATTTCTCCTGTCTGAGGATTAATTGCCACTAAAGCTGCGTTTTTAGCTCCATAATTTTTTTCGTTCTTTTCTGCTTGCTTACGCACTATTTCTTCTGCTTTTTCTTGGAGCTCCCAATTAAGCGTAGTTGTAATTTTAAGGCCACCCTTTTCAACGATATCTTTGCCATATTTTTCTTCGAGTATTTCTTTAATATACATAACAAAATGAGGTGCCTTAATGCCAGTTTGTTGTTTTTGAAACTCTACTTTTTCTTCAAGCGCTTTTTTTTCTTCGTCTTTAGTAATATAACCAAGGATTTTCATTCTGCCTAAAATAAGTTCTTGGCGTTGTTTTAGTAAATCAGGATTATTTCCGTAAGGGGAAAGCCGTGTTGGCGCCTTGGGAAGAGCAGCCAAAATAGCTGCTTCAGCAAGGGTAACGTCACTAGCATTTTTGGAAAAAAATGCTTTTGCTGCTGATTGTATGCCATAAGTATTTGAACCAAAAGAAATCTGGTTTAAATAAAAAGATAAAATTTCATCTTTAGAATATTTTCTTTCAAGCTCAAGCGACAGAATTATTTCTTTAATTTTGCGGCTTATTGTTCTTTTGGGACTCAAGAGGGAATTTTTAACAAATTGCTGAGTAATAGTTGAGGCACCCTGAATATATTTTCCCCTGGTTTTCATTGCTACCCACGCTGACCTAAGAAGGCCCCTAAAATCTATGCCAGGATGCTTATAGAAATCTTTATCTTCAATTGATATGATGGCATTTTTAATAAAGGGCGATATTTTATTAATTCCAACAACTGTTCTTTTTTCGTCTTGATAAATCTCATAAAGCAGCACTTTTCCGCTGCGATCATAAATCTTAGTAGATTGAGTTAAGGGATTTTTTAGAATATCCTGGGGATTCGGCAAACCCTTTGCATAATAAGCAAAAACACCAATCATTAAGATCAAAAAAAGAAGAGCGCCCAAAAAGCCGATCTTAAAAATCAAGCTTAAAGATCTTTTTAAGCGCGAGTTAGATTTTTTCTTATTTATTTTTTTATTCGTGAGTTTTTCTGGCGGAATAAAACGATAATATTTTCTTTCAGGCATAATTAGTTTACTTTTCTAAGGAGGGCTTAGTTTTGTGAAGGGGATCAAGAAGAAATTTTTTAAGATCTCGTCTGCCAACGATCATTTCATATTTAACATTTGATCTATCGGCAATTGATACTTCAGTTTCGATTATTTGACCAGCTAATTCAAATTTAATCTTAGCCAACCTTCTTTTTTCTTCACCCAAAGATGACACAAATTTAATTACTTTTTTAGTTTCCTTAATACTAAGCTTATTAATTAATTTTTCATCAACTGATGTGCGATAAGCTCCAGTATCAATTTTGGCTATTATTTTAATTTCCTTTTTATCGGGCAAAAGAACTTTAACCGGTTCGAAAATGCCAATAATTTTTCGTCCGCTAATTTCCTCCAATTCTTCCTCAACCTCTCCGCCAAAGAGTTCTTGGGCAATCCGCGTTCCCCTCCTAGCCGTTTTAATGTTTAAATCTTCTACTCTTTTAAGTCTTTCTCTTAATGGTGCTTGATTTGCAAGCTGAATTGAGATGCCAGGACGAGCATTAACCTCAAAGATTATTGGTCCTTTTTCCCGATCAAGAGCAATATCAATACCCAATAAACTAATTCCGATATGTTTTTGCGCAAGACTTGCGATACGTAGAACCTCTTTCCAACAAGGAATCTTGATGCCGGAGAGAACAAGGCGGGACATAGGCACAGCTTCAATCAAGCGATTGCGTTGAATTGCGCTGGTAGTAACGCCTGTTTTCATATCAATGCCCACACCAATACCGCCCAAATGAAGATTGCTCCTGCCCTCAGATCCCTTAGTGGGAAGGCGAAGTTCTGCCATAATGGGAATTTTCTCGTAAACTAAAACGCGAATATCTGGTATGCCACCCTTAAAAGTATAGGGCTTGAGAGCTGGATGAAGCTTAATGCGTTCCTCAAAAAAAGCAATATCTCCTCGTTCTTCAGTTGAAAAGTTTCCTTCTAAAATACTAAAAACATGATATTTAATTTTTTCTAAATGAACTAATCTTTGACCTGCTTTAATCCAAATAGGCGCATTCTTTTTTTTGCCATAAACAATGAGAATGCCTTCTCCCCCTAGTCCTTGATTTGGTTTTAGAACGAATGATTTAGGCAGTTGCCAAGAAAAATTTTTAAATTCTTGCTTATTTTTAATAATATAATAATTAAGCGGAACGGGTAATCCTGCCTTTTTTAAAATTTTTTTTACTTTTAATTTATTATTGGCTATCTTAATCAGCGGCAGACTTTTTTTCTTTAAGATGTAGTCAAGATTGCGAGCATTCATGCCCATAATCTTTCTATAGTTTTTGAAAGCTCTTGTCATAATTATCTTTTGGAAGATGAATTAAAAAGAGAATGAAAACGCCAAACTTCATTTAAACGTAATCCTTTAAATTTTCCCAAAAAAAGATTAAGCACCAAAATAAGAAATAGATAAATAAGAGGATAAGCGATAACAATATTTTGGATTTCTTTTATGCTGACTAAATAGAATCCAATTATTGCTATAATAAGCGTGCCTGCGCTCAAAATGAGAGTCGGCTTCAAATTTTTCTTTATTTGAAATGATACCAATTTATCTGTCAGAGCTAAAATAATTACAATGGGGAGATAATCTTTGATATTAATTTTGTAACCGCTTAGAAAGATTAACAGCATCAGAATAAGAACGGCAAAGATAATTGTTGTGACGATAATGGTCATTCTGGGAAGATAGAGCAGAGATAATTTTTTCACTAAATAACCAATACAGTTTGCTAAAACCATAACTGTTAAAAATATAATTAGCCCCCATTCTATTCCTAATGAAATAAATGCGAAAGTTAGAAGCAAGGGATGGTAAACGCCCAAATTGCGTAATCCTATCACTTGTCTTGAAAACGAGATTAAGGTTGCTAAAAGAGGCAATAAAAGTATATAAACTAAAACTTGCTCAGAAATGCCTTGATTAATTAAGTACGGAATAATATTAGTCATGTTGGAAAAAATTAAAGAGAAAATTAAAGAGAATTTTTTTAGCCTTTCCTGCCTACCGGTAGGCAGGTGTCAAAAATTAATATTTTTTTTGTGCTTATGGCGTGAATGATAACAAATTGCAGCTGCTAATGCGTCAGCAGCATCGTCGGGCTTAGGAATTTCCTGAAGCTTTAAAATTTTTTTTACACTTTCTTGTACTTCTTTCTTCTTGGCTCTACCGTAGCCAGTTAAAGACTGTTTAATCTCTAACGGAGTATATTCAAAAATAGGAATTTTATTTTGGGCGCAGGCCATTAAAACCACTCCTCGAGATTGCGAAACCGTCATTACAGTTTTCATATTCATAAAGAAAAAAAGTCGTTCAATAACTGCAATATGAGGTTTTTCTTTTTTAATAACTTTATTAATTTCTTTATAAGTAATTATTAGTCTTTCGGCGTCGCTCTTATCTGAAGATGTTTCAATACAGCCATAGTTTAAAGAGGTCAATCTGTTACCAACAGAACGAATTACACCGTAGCCAGTTCTTGCAGTGCCTGGATCTATTCCTAAAATTTTCATGTTAAATTATTATATACAGTTTTAATATCATCATGTTCATCAATGAACTCATTTAATTTTTCAATTTTTCTCATTTTTTCATCTGAAAGAGTAATAGGATTCTTGGCTTGCCAATCAAGATCTTCGGACTTTATTTTAATATCATTATCTTCAAGAGTTTGTCTAATTTGTTTTTCAGATTGGAGACTGGTTAATAAAAGTATATCTTCGTCAATTTGTTGACTATCTTCAAGGCCGGCATCAATCAGTGTCAGTTCTAAATCTTCGTTCCAATCAGACAAATTGATCATGATAATAACTTTTTTTTCAAAGAGCCAGACAACAGAACCCTTTTCAGCCATATGGCCGCCATTTTTTTCCACTAAATGTTTAATTTCAGAAACAGTGCGATTGTGATTATCTGTAATTGCTTCAATTAAAAAAGCGCTACCTAGGGTACCATAAGCTTCAAGAATAATTTCTTCTAAATTAGCACCTTCTCCGCGACCACTTGCTTTTTTAACAGCCTTTTCAATATTAGAATTAGGCATATTAGCGGTCTTTGCTTTCTCAATTACCATGCGAAGAGAAGAATTGCTTTCAGGGTTGGGATCATTTTTTGCTGCAACCTGAATTTGGCGGACAAGTTTAGAAAAAATTTTACCGCGCTTTTGATCTTTTAATCCCTTTTTATGTTTAATTGTTGACCACTTAGAATGACCGGACATGAGCTTTAATTTACAATTTGAAGAATCTAAAGATTCTTGACGGGAGAGTTGAATTTTAAATTTTTAATGATTTTTCAATTTTTAAACAAAAACTCAATAACCAAAAACATAAACAATAATTATTTAGTCATCGCTTGTTTCTTGTGTCATTACTTATTGATTTTTGTTTATCTTATTTTATCAACTAAGGAGATAAAGTCAAAGAATTGTGAGCGCGCATTATAAAAAATGCAATTAAAAGGCGCAAAAGGTTGACATTTTGTTTTTTTCTGCTACAATAGACAGTGAGAATTGAATAGAGGCAATATATTAAGGACTTTCGGAGGGTTCAAAAGTTTTTATTGGATCGTCCTTATTAGTCTGTAGGCGCGGAACCTCCGGCTTGCCGGAGCGGGGCTTTTTCTTAGCACACGGGTAATCTGGTTTTTTCTTCGGACTAGACTAGGTTATTCCTCGGGAACTGTTTCGCCGAAAGCTTTGTCTTTCGGTCTTCTCCGCCCACAGGCTAATGCGGGCGATTTTTTGTTATAAAAAACCCCGACACTGTGTCGGGGTCACGTTATTAGTTTTCGTCTGCGCACGTACATGGATAAATATCGTTTTCTGTGAAGGACCAATATACATTAGCTTTAAGCAATCCAGTCCATGGAATGACATCGGAACCTTCGGTATTTCCACCAAAAACATTAATTGAATACCAAACTCCATTTCCAGTGTCTATGTATATGGTTTGACGAAGATACTTATTTAGAAGTAAATTATCTGGATCTTGTTTTTCAAGTTTATGCCAGTAGCTGGTATAGTTATAGGGATAGTTTGAGTCGAACCGGCATAGCCAAATTTCATTTTTACTCAAATTAACTACATTTTGGCGAATTATTGATCCCCAGAAATTTTTTTCAGTACCCAAGTGGGCCGTATATATCTTTATATTTTCGTCAAAAGCTACAAGACGCAGAACATATCCATCGGGAATATTTGTCAATTCATAATATATCCATATGGATATATTTGATGGCTTAAGCCAAATGGCGTTTGGCGCTTTGCACTCGCGATCCTGACCAAAAGCTGACACAACCATGAGCCCAAGACAAAGAACTAGAGCTAAAACTAGAACCTTTTCTATTCTTTCTTTCATTTTCAACCTCCTTAGGTCTTAAATCCAAAACTTGCATTGTTAAGAATTAATGTCTGACCTGCTACACCCAAAAGTCCCAACTCTTTTAATACTTTGAAAGTTCCCAATGGTCCCTCTCCCTCATAGCCGGAATCACAGCCAGAAAGCCAAATTTCATTTCCATTATTATCTGTTAGACGAAGCGGGTATTTCTTCTTTCTACAATTAATCATCTCAACTTTTACTATCTTTCCCAAATTTTCTCTATGGGCCCGAAAAAAGTCAAGAGACTCTTCGGTTACACCATTGCCCTTGTCCTTTAGAATCATTTAACTCCTCCTTTATTTAGAACTATTCGTATAATAAATCTATTTTTATTAGATGTCAAGGTTTCTTGTATGTAAAGTTAAAAAAATCCCCTGAGAAATCCCAGGGGGTGCACTCTATCCTCTACTCACTACTGATAATGTTGCAAGAAACAACATCAAAGTGAGAACAATCAATGTGGGTAGAAAAAGAACCATTAACACTGAAGACCAGATTTTCTTTATCATATTGCCTCCTTAGCTTTTCAGTATTTTTTACTGTTATAAATGTAATACTTTAATTATGAAAAGTCAATTTTTTTGTCATTTTTTCACCTATCTTTTCACAAATACTGTTTGGGTTGGGTATGCCATCTCAATTCCTTCTTTTTCAAATGCTTCCTTAATAGCTAAATTAATCTTGGGCTGGGTTTCTACAAAAAGAGCATAATCGCTTGAGTTCAAGAAATAGACAACTTCAAAATTTAAAGCAAAATCACCAAACTCTTTAAAGAAAACTCTATCTATTTCAGCGGTTTTAATTTTATCTATAATTTCTTTAATAATATTAGGGATTTTTTTAACTTTTTGAGTGGGCGTTTCGTAAGTTACGCCAAAAGCGAAAACAATTCTTCTTTTTTCCATTCTCTTGTAATTATGGACCCTCGCTTCAGTTAGTTCTTTGTTGGAAATTATTAATTCTTCTCCTTGTTTTGACTGAATGCGAGTTGATTTTATACCAATATGTTTTACTGTTCCGGCGTCATCGCCAATAATAATATAATCACCAATCTGGAAGGGCCTATCAAAGTAAATAGTAAAAGACGCAAAAAGATCGCCTAAGATATTCTGAAGGGCAAAGGCGATAGCAATACCTCCAATGCCAAGTCCGGCAATTAAAGTTGAAACATTATAGCCGAGATTAGAAAGAACAAGAATAACTGCTATAACCCAAAGAATAGCTTTTAAGGCCTTTGACAAAAGATCAACCATTGATTTATCAATTTTTTTCTTTCCTTTTTCTTCTTTTTGAGCAATTTTTAGAGCACCATAGTCAATAACATCTCCTCCCGTTTTCACTGCAAGATAAGTAATAATAATTATAAGGGCATAATATATGATATTATCTAAAATACGGGGAGATTGAATAAATTTAAGCGCCAAATATAAAGATAAAAGCAAATAAAAAACTGGCCAACCAGCGCTATCTAAAATTTTCACAAGCAAATCGTCAAGCTGAGTTTTAGTTTTTGTGGCTAATTTTTTAAGTCGTTTAATAACTTGAGATTTAAAAATTCTCAAAAGAATTAAAATTCCAAAAAAAGCAATTAAAGCCCAAAGATAATCTCTAATAGAATTTCCTAAAAATATATATTTCAAAGAATCCATAAATTTATTAAATTATATTTATTTGATAAATTTTATTGTATGTAACTTAATTGTTAATATTTTTCACACATCACTTGATAATATGATTGAGGATGGTCGCAGGAAGGGCAAACCTTAGGAGGGGTTTTGCCGAAACGAATATAACCGCATTCGCGGCAAACCCACCAAGTATCTTTTTCTTTTTTAAAAACAGTTTTTGCTTTGATTTGTTTTAAGAGCTTTCTGTATCTTTCTTCATGATGAACTTCTGACATAGCAATGGCCTTAAATCGATTGGCGATTTTATTGTATCCTTCTTTTTTGGCTATTTTGGCAAATTCAGGATACATTTCTGAGTGCTCATAATTTTCTCCTGCGATTGCCGCTTTCAAATTATCAATTGTTTTTCCGTAAGTAGTTGACGCGGTGGCTTCAATTGTTATTTCGTCTAATTTTTCTGAACTTCCTTTTAATTCTTGAATATGCTCAAAGATTCTCTTAGCATGAACTTTTTCGTTTTCGGCCGTAAGTAAAAAAATTTCAGCAATTTGTTCATATCCTTCTTTTTTGGCTATTTTAGCGTAAAATGAATAACGATTCCTTGCCTGTGATTCGCCAATAAAAGCTACGGTTAGATTTTTTAAAGTTTCTGACATAATTTTTAGATTACAAATTAAATTATTCTCATTTTATCATCTATTATAGTAATTACAAACCTATGAAAAAAAATGACAAAGCGTTATTGGAAATTAAAAAACAGGTAATTGCCTGTCAAAAATGCCTTCTTTACAAGACAAGAACTTTTCCTGTTATTGGTCAAGGAAATCATAATGCTGACATTATGTTTATTGGTGAAGCGCCAGGAAAAAACGAAGACTTGACTGGTCATCCATTCTGTGGAAAATCAGGAAAAATTCTTTCTGAACTTTTAGAATCAATCGGGCTTAAAAGAGAAGATGTCTATATTTGTAATATTTTAAAATGTCGCCCTCCGGGAAATAGAAATCCTCTTCCTAACGAAATTGATGCTTGTAGTCTTTATTTAGATAAGCAGATTGAAGTCATTAATCCTCAAGTTATTTGTTGTTTGGGAAATTTTGCGACAGGATATATTCTAAGAAAATTTGGGTTTGAAAATGAAATTCAAGGTATCAGTAAAATCAGAGGCAAGGTTTTCAATGCGAACAAAAGAAAAATCATTCCTTTATATCATCCAGCTGTTGTTGCTTATAACATAAACATGAAAGATGTCTTAATAGAAGATTTTAAGATGATCAAGAAGATTGTCGGTTAAAATCCTAAAATTATTGACAGAAACATTTATTAGTGATAGGATTATGAAAATAAAAGTTCTTTAAGGAGGACAAAATGGAAAAATTAGTGGAAGTTTTATGGGGTATATTTGGAGCTGGTAGGATGGGAAAAAAAGATCTTTCTGTGCCTGGGCGAAGACGAATAGAGCATGTTTTGCCATTAGTTATAAATGCTTTAAACCATGAAAGAAGGAGAAAGATATTGGCTTTTCTTCTCACAGCGGTGGGCAAAACATTTTCCTTTAAGGAAATTAAAGAAAAGTTTCCCCGAATTAATAATAGGAGCTTAAGTAATCATCTTCAAATTTTGCAAAAAGCGTGGCTAATCACACGAACGGCAGATCTGTCAGATCCAACAACACAAAGAGATTCTCATCACTCTTTTTATCAGCTTTCTGATTTTGGTTTTAAAGTGTCAAATTGGTTGGCAGATTTTCTTGTGATGGTGGAGAAAGATTATTTATCCAAAGAACAATCAAGCTCTACTTCGGAGGTGACTAGAATTGTCTAATAAGATTTGCAAAGCAGAAGGATGTAACGATCCTGCGATAGTAAGAGGATTGTGCTCAAAACATTATCAGCAGTGGTGGCATGACAAGAACCCCAAAAAAGCAAAAATTCATCGTAAAACATGGCGTACAAAACACATAGCACTGAGAAATGGTCAACGAATTAGAAATTATAAAAGAGGTGCTAAACATACATTCAATAGCGGTCAACCATATAACCGTTTTGAAGACATGATGATTTTGAATAAAACTATCACTAATGACGGAAAAAAGATAACTCGCATTAATGTAAAAGACATAGACCTTGCTCAATGCCTTGGAAGATCTGTCGAGGCGATTCAAGGGCAAAGATGTATTCTCAAAAAAAGCAATTAAAAAACATGGTCTAAGCTTTGACGCTTAGACCTTTTCTTTTTGAATAAATGTGGTATAAAATATATAGTTCCAAACTCGTAATTTAAAAATTAATGTTATCTATTAATAACCTTAGAATTGGCACAATCTTTCTTTTCAGAAATCAGCCCTATCAAGTAATCGAAGAAAAACATATTTTTATGGGAAGAGGATCTTCAACTCTTCAAGTAAAAATTAAGAATTTAATTACTGGCAATCTATTGTCTGAAAGCCTCAAATCTTCAGATAGTTTTGAAGAAGCGGAAATCACGCGAAAAGAAATTAAATATCTATACAATCACCGTAACGAATTTTGGTTTTGTGAAAAAGACAATCCGTCTAAAAGATTTTTATTAAAAAAAGAGATAATTGGAGAACAGATAAAATTTCTAAAATCAAATTCCATGATTAGGGCAATACAATTTCAAAATGAAATTGTCGGCATTGAACTTCCCGTTAAAATTGACATTAAAGTTAAACAAGCATCTCCCGGAGACAGGAAAGACGCTGCTCAAAGAAGCTCAAAATTAGTTATTCTTGAAAACAATACTCAAGTGAAAGCTCCCCTTTTTATTAATTCGGGCGATATAATAAGAATAAATACAAAAACAGGAGAATATGTAGAACGAGTTAAAAAAGCTTGAAATTATGAAAAATTGTCTTTTTTGTAAAATTGTTAAAGGTGAAATTCCTAGTTATAAAATTTACGAGGATGAAAAAACTTTAGCTTTTTTAGATGTTAATCCTGTAAGCAGAGGACACACATTGGTAATTCCTAAGAAACATACAACAAACCTTTTTGATATTTCCAAAGAGGATTTAATTGCTATTAGCGTTACCATTAAAAAAATAGCCCAAATTCTTAAAGATAAACTTGGCGCTGATGGAATTAATGTTTTACAAGCAAATGAAAAAATTGCTGGACAATCTGTTTTTCATATCCATTTTCATATTATCCCGCGTTATAAAAATGATAAACTTCGCCTTTTTCCTCAAAAAAAATATCTAAAAAAGGATTTTAAGGAAACATTAAAAGAAATAAAAGGCTTTAAAAATTAGATTAACATTATTGTAGCCTTTTGAATTTGCTTAAAACACAAGAACTCTTAAGATCAATTGTTTGTTAAAAAATTTTAACGGGCCGTTAGCTCAGCTGGTAGAGCGCTACTTTCGCATAGTAGAGGTCGGCGGTTCAATTCCGCCACGGTCCACAAAACTTTCAATTTTTTCCTTTCTTTATTGCATTACAACAAAAGTTTGTATAACACACAAACTATTATATGTATGAGTATATAAGCTTGTATAAAAACCAGTTATATGAAATTTTGAACTCAAACAATAAAGTTTATTAATCTTTTAACATCAACATTATTATGGAACTAAAAGAACTATTAGAATTCATTGATTTGGAAAATCAAAGGATTATCGAAAGATTTGGCAAGAATTCTTCCACACAACAAGAAAGAATTTTAGCAAGAACAGTTAAATTAAGCGAAGAACTTGGTGAATTATGCAACGAAGTTTTAGCTTTTAACGGAGATCAAAGGCAAGAAAAATTAGACAAGCATGATAAAAATAATCTACCTAATGAGTTCGCCGATGTTATAATAACTACATTACTTCTTGCCAAATCAATGAATGTTGATGTTAAAGAAGCTTTGATAAAAAAGATTGAAGAGGTTAATAAAAGATACGAATAAGTTTGAGTTCAAGACCCAAGGGGGTGCTGCGCTTTTGTCGCTATCGCTCTTTACCCTCGCATAAAAAAGGATAAAAGAAAAATTATTCGGCTTGCAATTTTCCCAAATTTTGTTCACTACGTTCATAAAACTTCTTTTATTTCTGATAACAATTTATACTGGTTATGTCCGGGTAATAATTAATAATTTTATTTTTGTATGAATATTGAAAAAGGACCACAACTTAACTATGTCGAAATTGAGGGGAGTAAATTTGATTATGACGATCAAGGTTTTGTGAATTTTGGTGACATTGCCAGATTGTTGTTAAACCAACAATGTCAATACGCTAGTCGATATGCTGATGACCTACATAAGGATTATCCAAACTTAGGCGAAGGCTTAAATATTAATGGAAGTTGTGACAACTATCACGAAATGACAATACACAAAGATGATATAGTAAAGTTTGTAAAAAGAGTAAGGGAATACAAGGAGAATCGATAAAATTATTAATTATTATCTAAACTACACCTGTTTTTTAATAAAAAATAAAACTTGATTTATAGATTAAGGTATGATATAACTCAAACAACGCTTATAGAATCAACAAAAAGAAGGAATAAAATAGATTAGCAGAAAATATATACTTTGTTGCGAAAGGAGGGCAAAGTGATGGAACGAGAAGGAGACTTGATTAAGACAAGACGACACATGAATACTACCATGGGTTTACTCGTTACCGTAGTTCTGACTGTTAGCGCATATTTTGTTCTGGGCTGGATCATGGCAATTGTTGCTATAATAGCTACGGGAACATTGACTATTACCGAACATAAAATTTATCTCAATTTTAAACAGAATACACCTTTTATGGTAATCGTCTTAAATGTACTAGCCACTCTTGCTGTAATGGCTATAATAGCATATGGATCATTGGTTTTAGCGATCAGTTCTGCGTCATAAAGATAAGAAATGGGGATGTTTCTTGTGAAGCGTCCCCATATTTTATTTTATTGTGAAAATTCTCCAATTTATGCTAAGATTTAGTCAAGGTAGGAAATATTTAATTTTTATCGAACCTGTAATTCTCTGGTAGTTTGGTTTCAATCAAATCTTACGCAGTCCATTAAATATGACTCGACAAACCTTCTGTTTCGCTCACGTTTTGTGGCGGGAAAATTAAAAAAAATTTCAAAAAATCTTTGGATCGCGTTCAATTATCTTTATTCGAAATTATGTATCTACGGAATGTTTATGATTGCACGAATATTGTATAATAAAAATTGATTTTTAGATTATTTTATGCTTTAAATAGAGTAGTTCATTTAACAAGAGTCTCTAATGGGAGGAGAAATGAGAAAACATTTAGCGGTGGTTCTGGCTTTAGTTATTCTTGCAGGAGTTGGAAGCGCGACGGCCTTATCTCAAAATGAGTTAACAGTTGTAAAAACATGGGTCGGAGCATCAATCCAAACTACAGATTCATTAAACTTTGGGCTTGTTCCGCACATTGCTTTTGACATCGGTCCTAACATAGAGGCAACTTATTCGTTTGCGGTGATGACGCAAGAAGAAGTATGGATGTTGCTTGAGATAGATTTTATAAAGGGCAATCTTCTAAAGCTCAGAAACCCTAGAGTTGAAGTTCAATATTCTATAGGTCTTTACGGCGCCTTCTTGTCACAAAAAGAAAACGAGGAGAAATCAATTAATATGCCTAATGTTGGTATATTGTTTGGTTTTAAGATTCCAATTCAGATTAATAACATATCAACGCATATTGACGGGGATATAGGGATGGGTTTTTCTACGGACCTATCTTTCAAAATGTTTATTCGATTTGGACTTGAAGTACAAATATTTAAAGATCTTGTGTTTCAAATCTAATTAAAATGGGTGTTACTTGGTAACACCCATTTCTAAAATATATATAAATTAACGCTATTAGCAATACACTAATTATCAATTTTTCTTAATCATTACTGAAGATATGCCTAAAATTATGATTAAAAGAGGTAGGATGCGAGGTGAATAAATTGGGGTATCGAAAAAACTGTGCGCAAGGAAATAAATAAGAGAAGTAGACAATGCGATATTTTGGATTTTAGATTTTGAATTCTGGTTGGTTGAGAGCTTATAAATTGTGTAAATAAAAATTAAAATCCAAACAAGAAGGGCAAAAACTCCCATTTCAACAGCGATATCTAAATAAGTGTTATGAGCGTAAACTGGCAAACGATAGTCAAAAAGAGGATTTAGGTAGTAAGAATAATTACCAATACCAACCCCAAGAAAAAAGTTTCCCTGCCAGACCGAAAATGCTTGTTGCCAAATTTCAATTCTTCCCGCAACCGATCCTTCGGATAAATCAAAGCTTGAAAGCAATCGAGTACGAACTGGTCCAATAGAAAAAACAAGCACCGCTAAAAAAATTAGAACACCAAAAAGCAATGATCTTTGTTTCTTCTTTATTTTCCGACAACTAATAATCAGTAACCAAAGTCCAGCGGTCAGTAATCCAATATATCCTCCTCTTGAAAAAGTCAAAATCAGACAGATTAAATTAACTAATGAGATAAGGCCATAGAAAATATAATATTTCTGAGGTCTTTTTTTGATTGTTAACAATACAATGCTAAAAGGTAATGTCATGCCTAAGAAAAAGGAAAGCATATGGGGATCTGGGAAAAGAGAAGTTGCCCTAAGAAGAGTGTGACCCCCTATATTAACCCACCAACTTGGAAGTGAAATAACTGATTGAGAAAAAGCGTTGCCTAAGAAAAAAGTAGCCAAATGTTTAGCCCAAAAATCAAAAATCAGATTTTTATCCCAAATAAATTGGCTTATAAATTGAAAAATTCCCAAAAGAGAAATGCTAAAAGACGAATAAGCAAATACTCTTGAAATCTTTAGAAAATCTTTTTTTGTAAACGTATCCGACACAACAAAATAGAGAGGAAAGATTGAAAGAAAAACTAAAAGTTTTCTGATTGCCCAACCAATCTCCTCAGCTTTTATAATTGAAAGGAAAGAGAACAAAAGAAAAAGGAGTAAGCCCCAAGTTATATAATTATTAGAAATTTTTACTTTCTTTTTTATAAAACCCGAAACAAACCAGACAAAAAAAGCAAGAATAATTAATATCCTTGCAACGCTTAAATCAATATTCGCAGTTGGGTTCAGGGCAAACTGAAAAGGCAGAAAGAAGATAAAAAAAAGGAGAAATTTTTTCATGGAAGAGTTTTTTTCGAAAAGAGCTTTAAATCTCTTTTCGAGATCCCTCCTAAAAGATAAATAAAACAACCGTAAATTAAAATGCCTAAAATACTGAGAATTACAATATGAATATTTTGGAAATAGTAAAGAAGAACCGCCATGGGCAGAAGAGCAATAATGGCTTTAAAAATAATTTTAAATGAAGCGCAATAATGGAGAGTTTGACAGACAATAGCAATAAGGCCAAAAGTAATCATAAACTCGGTCATGGCAGTAGTAATAGCAGCGCCGACATAAGAATAGCGAGGAATAAAATATAGATTTGCTAAGACATTAAAAATGGCACCGGCAAGATAAATCCACATGCTCCACAATTGTTTTTTAATAACGATGACTGTTTGGCCATAAAGACTTCCAAGGAAGATAAAGCCAACAGCAACAGCTAATATTTGAAGTACTTTTGATGATGCGACAAAAGTTTCTCCTGCCAAAAAGGTAACAATAAGAGGAGCAGTAATTATGAGAGCTGCGACAAGGGGAAGCGCTGCTAATAAAATGCCATTAAGAGATAATTGGAATACTTTCTTAAATTTATCAATTTTTTTAAAGACATAGCGCGAAAGAACAGGGATCGTAAAACCAACAAACATTGCTGGAAAAAAGATTAAGTTTTCTAATATTTTATAAGACAATCCGTAAATGCCGACATCATGCGGAGTTTTCATTAGCGACAACATAATTGTATCAATGCGAAAATATATAAGGGTAAAAATAATAGAAGCGCCTACTGGCAAGGATTCTCTTAAAATCTTTTTCCATTTTGTCCAATTGAAGCTAAGATGAATTTTATCAAAGCGTCTTGCAAAATAGAAAACTAGCAAAAAATTCACCAAAGCAGATATTGCCATTGCCCATATTATTGGAATTAATCCTGTTTTAATTTTTAATAGAAAGAAAGCAGCGAGACTGACATATATAATGCGATTAATAAGTTCAGCAAGTGAAACATAAATAATTTTGAAATGTTTTTGAAAAATTGGAACTAGAACTTGAGATAAAGAAAGAAATAGAGTCGCTATGGTGGCGATTATAATTCCTGCGCGCAATAGTGGAGAATAAGGAAGAATAAACGCTATCAATATTGAGATAGGAAGAATTAAAGCTAATCCAGTTAACCTTAGAGTGAAGACATTGCTTGTAATTTTTTCTTCATTTATGCCGTCTTTCCCAATATCTCTCAGTAAAATATTATATAATCCTAGATTAGCTAAGGAAATAAAAACATGAACATAGGCAATTATGGTTATATAAAAACCGTAACCTTCTGTTCCTAAATGACGCGTTAGGAGTGCTACTAAAATTAAGGCGAGAACACTATCAATGATTCTCGCCGAAGTTGCTATTAAAGTATTAAGCGCGATCTTACCAAAGATACCCATAATTTTATATTCATGTGATATTTTTAGGATTTTTGAAGCAAATTTTCTTTATCTTTTTGAGCCAAACTTCTTTTTGCCCAAAATTGCTCAGCAATGCTAAAAATAGTTGTTGTTGCCCAATAGAGAGGCAGTCCTGCTGACAGTCTCATTCCGAAAAAAACAGTAATAATAGGCAAAAAATAAGTCATTTGAGAACTCATCATAGCTCCCATGCCTGTTTGTTTGTTTTTTTTGTCTTTTTTCGTTTTAATGCTCATCATGCGCGAGTAAGCAAACTGAAGCAGTCCGGCTATGATTGCTAAATAAATACTTGGTTTTGCTAAATCAATTATCCCGAAAAACATTGGATTAATAGTTTTGGGCACAGACACGAAACTATAAAAGGTCGCTGAATCTATGTTGTTAATGATGGTCATAAAGGCGCGATAAAGAGCGATAAGAACAGGCAATTGGATTAAGATAGGAACAATGCCAGCCAATGGATTAATCTTATGTTCTTTATATAGACCCATGAGTCTCTTTGCTTGTTCTTCGCGATTATCCTTGAATTTTTTCTGAATTTCTTTCAGCTTTGGCTGGATTTTGGCAATTTCTCTTTGTGTCCGCACAGCCTTATAAGAAAGAGGTAAAAGTAAAAACCTTATTATTAATGTGAGAATAATAATAGCAATGCCAATATCTTTAAGAGGAAGATAATTATAGATTAAGATCATGGCATTAATAATTGGATCGGCAATGAGAGTGTGATAAAGGAAAGACATACTTTTTAAATTTATATATTACAATTTTTAATCTAATTAAGAAGATCTGATTGTTTAAGAAAAATTAAAATTGATTGATTAATTTCCTGATAAGTTTTTTTAACAATTTCAGGGCTAGGCATAACCAAAATATCGTAACCCTTCTTTATTTTATTTAGATTTAATCTTAAAGATTCGCTTAAACGGCGCTTGATTTTATTACGTACAACCGCCTTTTTAGAAATTTTTGTGCCACAGGATATTCCAAAACGAACTACATCTTGAGAACTTTCTGTAATTTTAAAGGTCAAAAAACTTAATTTAACAAATCTACCTCTTTTTTTAAAAGCAATGTTAAAATTTTTTTTTGAAAGGCGGTTACTTTTTGACAACATATTATGTTTATAAAAACGGAAAAACAGCAAGAGCCACAAAAATTAATTAAACCGTCAATTTTTTTCTTCCCTTTAAACGTCTTCGTTTAAGAATATTTTTTCCTGATTTAGTACTGTTTCGTTTTCTAAAACCAAATTTTCTCTGTCGTTTTCTTTTTTGCAGTTTTGTTCCTTTAAGCATAAAATTATATTATATTTACTATTATTATAGGTGAATTATTATATAATAAAGGAATGAAGCTTTGATATCAAGTACATATGTTGCGTAAACGAAGAATTTTACTAAAAAAAAGAACAAAACACAATAAAAAAAACATGATTTTTTTTGTGCGCAGTTTTTTTATATTTCTTAGCATTATTATTGGGTGTTTGATAATTTCCTTAATTTTGGGGACTGCTCTATTTCAAAGCGCTTATGTTCATTATTCGCAAGGCTTGCCAAAGGCAATCATTGAAATAGAAGATTATCCTGAAATCACTAAAATTTATGATAGATCGGGCAAGCTTCTTTTTGAAGATGTTGGCGATGAAGAAAGAATCTATGCTAAGATTGCCGATATTTCGCCTTATTTTCTTAAAGCAATTTTATCAGCCGAAGACCAGCATTTTTTTAATCATCAAGGCATTGATTTCTTAGCAAACCTAAGAGCTTTATGGCAAAACTTTCGTCACAGTAGCATTGTCGGAGGGGCGAGCACAATTACTCAGCAGTTAGTAAGAAATTTTTTCTTGAATAGAGAGGTGAGCTTATCGCGCAAAATAAAAGAAATGATTTTAGCAAGAGAAATTGAGAAGAAATATTCTAAGGAAGAAATTCTAGAATTTTATCTAAACAAAATTTCTTTCGGTTCAAATATTTATGGCATTGAGGCGGCATCGCGCGCTTTTTTTGGCAAATCAGCGCGCTTTCTTAGCTTAGCTGAAGCTACTACTCTTGCGCCGATTCCTCGAGCGCCTAATCAACTTTTCCCCTATAAAAATCCTGAAGGGCTCGATAAAAAGAAAACAGAATTATTAGAAACTATGTATCAGAGAAAAGTAATTAATAAGAAAGAATTTGAGAAAGCAATAGGAGAGAAAATAGTTTTTCACGAAAGAAGTCGCGAGATAATTGCTCCTCACTTTGTTTTCTATGTTTTGGATAATTTAAAGAAAATTTATTCAGAAGAGGCGCGCGAAAAGGGTATTGAAGTAGTAACAACCTTAGATGTTGGCCTGGAAGAAAAAATAGAAGCGCTTCTTAAGAAAACAATAGATAAATATCGGTATAACTATAAAATCAACGATGGAGCGATCGTTATTTTAGATGCCAAAAGGGGCGATATTTTAGCTATGGCGGGCTCTTATGATTTTTGGCAAAAGGATTATGGCCAATACAATGGCGCAATTGCCGAGAGACAGCCTGGCTCTACTTTAAAACCATTGATTTATTCATTGGCAATGGATGATTTGGGCTGGTCTAAAAAAACAATTCTTGATGACAAGCCAATGAATTTTAACGGGTATAAACCCCGAGATTTTAGCGGTTATTTCAGGGGAAAAGTAACGCTTGAAACCGCTTTAGTTGATTCTCTGAACATTCCCGCCATCTATACTCTCAACGAGGTTGGCGTTAAAAACGCTTTTTCGACTCTCGAAGACTGTCATTTAATCCTTAATCAAGAAGCTGGCCTTTCTATGGCAGTTGGAGGAGCTTCAGCTAATTTACTTGATTTAACATCGGCTTACACGGCTTTTGTAAATCAAGGAAAATGTTTTCCCTCCAATTATTTTATTAGATTGAAGGAAGGAAGCGAAAAAGTGCTTATGGCAAATCAAGAGATAGGGGCAAGCCAAGTTTTTCAGAAACAGTCTATTTCTGAAATTGACAGTATTTTAAAAAAAACGCTTAACAATTTTTCCGAAACAAGAAAATTTGCATATGATCCTTTGTTAAAAAATACTGGCGTTAAAACAGGCACAAGCAATGGTCCGCGAGATCTTTGGGCAATTGGCTATAATTCTGATATAATAGTTGGCGTGTGGCTAGGCAATGACGACAATTCTTTGTTAAAATATAATGTTTACGGGGTTAAATTAGCCGTGCCCTTGTGGGCTGACGCGATGAAAATTGCCATTAAGAATAAACTATCTGATACTATTTTTAAATTAGAATAATTTATGGAAGAATTTCAAGAAATTCTGGATTTAATATTAGCAAGTCAATTTTTTAAAATCCTTAAAACATCATTTTGGATATTTTTTGTTGTAATTTGGCTAGGAGGAGTGAGCTTTGTTATTAAAGATGCCAAAAGAAGATATCAAAAACCCCTTTTTCAAAATCTTGCTATCTTGCTTCCTTTATTTTTTCACATAGCGGGATTATTAGTTTATCTTTTAGTTAGACCCGCCAAAACTCAGGCCGAAGGGGCTTACGAGAAAGAGATCTTAGGACTAGGAGAGGAGCTTTTTAGCTGTCCTGTTTGCGGATCTGAAATTAAAGAAAATTTTATTTTTTGTCCCAAATGTGGTAGTGAACTTTTTGACCATTGCGAAAATTGCGGGAAGATTATTAAAAAAGGGTGGAAATATTGTCCCTACTGTCGAAAAACTGTTTAAATCAAAACCTTATATCGTAGCATAACTAAGTTATACTGCGAGTTTTTTAAAAGTATAAACTATTGACATTCATATAAATTTATGGTAACTAGTAGATAGGAGTAAAACAAAAGGAGGGAGAAATGAAACAGGCAAGGCTTAAGGTTAGAATTAAGACAGAAGACATCGAACGCCTCAATGAATCGGGGGCTAATATTAGCGCTTACTCTCTTGAGGGTTCCCAAGATTTACCTAGCGCGCTTATAGAAGTATCAATTCCGACTCGATGGATCAGGTTTCCTTGCTCGGAAAACCAGAAAGGAAGAATAATGATTAGTGTTCCGATAAAATAAAAGGGAGGAAGAATGAGGCCAGACAGATGGGATGGAATATCGATGTCAATTTCAACAAAATCTTCTAAAAAAAAGCTAAATCCCTTTATAAGATGGATTATTTGTCTTCTTAAAGGACTTAAGAAATACTTTTTTGGACCTCGTACTTTCTGGGATCCGCGGTAGCTGGAACCCAAGCTTGAGCCGAGCAGAATCTCGGCTTTTTTTATTAATTATATTTTAATGTAAAAAAAATTTTGTATAGCGTAATAAAATTTTACCATAAAATAATTGAAAAATTAGTTAGTTTAGCTTAAGATTAAGTGGTATGAAAAAATATCAACCAGATAAAATTGAAAAGAAGTGGCAGAAGATTTGGGAAGAAAAAAAAATCTTTAAAGTCAAAGAGGATAAATCAAAAAAGAAATTTTATGGATTAGTTGAGTTTCCTTATCCTTCGGGCGACGGACTTCATGTCGGCCATCTGCGCTCTTATACCGCGCTGGACATTATTTGCCGCAAAAAAAGGATGGAAGGACATAATGTTCTTTATCCAATCGGTTTTGATTCTTTTGGACTTCCTACTGAAAATTATGCTATTAAAAGAAAAATTAATCCTCAAGTTATTACTAAAGAAAATATTGGTATTTTCACAAAACAGCTTAAATCTTTAGGTTTTTCTTTTGATTGGGATAGATCCTTATCAACAAGTGATCCTGAATACTATAAATGGACGCAATGGATTTTTACTAAACTTTTTGAGCATGGTTTAGCATATAAAGCAAAAAAAGAAATTAATTGGTGTCTTAAATGTAAAATCGGCCTTGCTAACGAGGAGGTTGTTGGTGGAGTCTGTGAAAGATGTGGAGGTAAAGTTGTTAAAAAAGAAAAAGAACAATGGATTTTAAGAATTACTAAATATGCTGATAGTCTGATAGATGATCTTAAAAATGTTGATTACTTAGATCGCATCAAAGATCAACAAATTAACTGGATAGAAAGAAGAGAAGGAGCGGAAATTCAATTCCCAATTTCCAACCCTTCCGTCAAGGCACTTCATTCCCAATTTCCAATTGAAGTATTTACAACTAGACCTGATACGATATTTGGAGCGACATTTATGGTAATTGCGCCGGAACATAAGCTAATTTTGAATAATGAATTAAGAATCAAGAATTATGAAGAGATAAAAGAATACGTTAAAACGGCGAGCAAAAGAACTGACAGAGATGAGAAAACAAAAACAGGTGTTGAGATCAAAGGGATTAAAGCAATTAATCCAGCAACGAAAAGGGAAATTCCTATTTTTATTGCTGACTATGTTTCACTTGATTATGGAACAGGCGCTATTATGGCAGTGCCGGCGCACGATCAAAGAGATTTTGAATTTGCCAAGAAATATAATTTACCGATTATTAAAGTTGTTAAACCACCAGAAATACTACCTCATTCTATCAACAGGTCGGCCGGCATTTACGGTAAAATAGAGGAAGATATTGAATTTGAATTTTATGAAGGGAAAGGCGTTAATATAAACTCTGGTTTTTTGAATGGACTTGAAACAAAAGAGGCCATTAAAAAAATAATTAGATGGCTCAAAGAAAATAAATTAGGAGGGAAAAGAGTGAATTATCATTTACGTGATTGGATTTTTTCTCGCCAAAGATATTGGGGCGAACCGATTCCACTTGTGTTTTGCGAAAAATGTGGGTGGCAGGCAGTTTCTGAAAAAGATTTGCCTGTAAAACTTCCGAAGATTAAAGATTTTATACCAACCAAAGAAGGCGATTCGCCTTTGGCAAAAGTAAAAAATTTTATTAAGACAAAATGTCCTAAGTGTGGCGGTGAAGCTAAAAGAGAAACAGATGTTATGCCTAATTGGGCGGGATCAAATTGGTACTATCTTGCGTATGCGATGTTCGGAAACAAAAAATTTAATTGGGATAAAAATAAATTAGAACATTGGATGCCGGTGGATTGGTACAATGGTGGAATGGAGCACACAACATTGCATTTGCTCTATTCAAGATTTATTTATAAATTTCTTTATGATATCGGTGCTGTTCCGAAAAAATGTGAAAACGAACCCTATAAAAAAAGAACCGCTCATGGAATGATTCTTGGCGAGGGTGGAATAAAAATGTCAAAATCAAGGGGAAACGTAATTAATCCTGATGACTATGTGAAAGAGTATGGCGCTGACACACTCAGAATGTATGAAATGTTTATGGGACCGTTTGATCAGGCAATTCCCTGGGAAGGAAAAAATGTTATTGGAATTGAGAGATTTTTAAGTCGGGTTTGGGATCTTAAAGATGAAGTTAAAAAAGACTTTGATGATCACAGGGATGTTTTAAAAGAGATCCACCAAACAATTAAAAAAGTTGGCGAAGATATTGAAGAAATGAAATTTAATACCGCAATTTCGCAATTGATGATATGTCTTAATGCTTTTGAAAAAGAGAAAAACATTTCCCAAGATACTTATGAGAAATTTTTGATTGTTCTATCTCCTTTTGCGCCTCATATTTGCGAAGAGATATGGCATATATTAGGGCACAAATCGTTTATTATAAAAAAAGAGTGGCCGGAATACGATAAAAAATTAATCAAAGAAGATACTTTTAATTTAGTTATTCAGGTAAATGGTAAATTAAGGGATACGATTGAAATGCCAATGGGAATTTCTAAAGACGAAGCAAAAGAAAAAGCGCTTTCTTCTTCAAAAATTATCGGTTGGACCAAAGGAAAAGAAATTAAAAAAATTATCTTTGTCAAAAATAAATTGATTAATTTTGTAATATAAAAATATGATTTACTATTGGCGTTGGATTGCCAATGAAGGGCTTCTAATTGCTTGTCTGATCCCAATTATTGTGTCAATTCCATTGACTTGGTGGTTACACATCACAGTTCATGGGAAACTACCAAAAAAATCTAAAATATTTTTAGCGTTTATTTTGCTTCTTATAGCCAATGCCACAATAGGTATTTTGATGGCGAAGGGACTACATGAATCCTATTATGATGATTCTTGGGGCATGAGGTCAGCATACTTAGCTTTTGCCTTTATTCTTTCTGGATTTGTTCAAGTTTTAACCACTATGGTTTTTATGAAAAGAAAATTTGGAAAGGTTCTATTTATCAATTTATCCATCATTGCTGTGTTCATTCTGATTTATAGTATTTATATCTTTTTGATGCAAGTACTTTTATAACGAATTATTCAATCAAAATATTAATAAATCTTACGAATCTTACGAAGTCCGACTTCGTAAGATTGTGTTCTTGTTTTTTGTGACAAGGATTTTTTTTAATTTCCTTGCATTTTTTGGTTTTTTGTGGCAGGATGAAGAAGTTATGAATAAAAAAACAAGAATTACAATTACGCTTAACGAAGATCTTCTGACTAAAATTGATAGTTTGGTTGACAAAGAAAAAATCCGCAATCGTTCTCATGCGATTGAATCTTTAATTATAAAAACTCTTAAGCCGAAAATATCTCAAGCGGTTATTTTAGCGGCCGGAAAAGGCGTTAGATGGCGGCCCTTAACTTACGAAATCCCAAAAGCGCTAATTCCCATAAAAGGAAAACCTATTTTAGAGCATACAATAAATTATTTAAGGGATTATAATATTAGAAATATTTTTGTGGTTGTAGGCAACTTGGGAGAAAAGATTAAGGCCTATTTTGGCAATGGTGAAAGATTTGGAGTTAATATAACCTACATAGAAGATAAAAAGGAAAAAGGCACTGCTCCAGCATTAAAAATCGTTAAAAATTTTATTAAGAACGAATCTTTTTTACTTTGGTACATTGACGAGATTGCTGATATTAATATTAATGATTTGATTAATTTTCATGCGAATCATAAAGCATTGGGAACAATAGCGCTTTCGTCGGTGTCTGACCCAATTGGACTAGGAGCAGTCAAGCTTCAGGGACCAAGAATAACAGAATTTTTAGAAAAACCATCTCGAAAGAAAATAGAATCTTATGTAGTTAATGCTGGTGTTTTTGTTTTTCAGCCGGAAGTATTTAACTATATAAACGACAATACGACAAGTCTTGAGAAAGAAGTTTTTCCAAAGATAGCGGAAGAAAAAAAACTTTACGGATATTTATTTAGTGGCAAATGGTTTGATATCGGAACGCCAAAGGTTTATGCTCGAGTGCTTAAGGGGTGGAAGTAATATAAATTTCATATTGTGGATAACTCAATCTTGCGAAAGGTTTTTTTATTTTGTATGATTAATTCACATAAAGTATGATAAAATCATACAGTTCTTTAAAGGAGGTAATGATGTTATGGTTACAAGCTATTCACTTTCAAAATCCCCTCGAAATGATACAAAAATCACGCGAAGAAGAAGCAGTAACAGAACAATCTCATACAAGCAATTTAGCAGAAGAAGATAAAACACCAAGAGCGGAGAATCCTTTAATAGAAAAAGACATTATCATTTCTAATAATGACAAGGGGAGGATATGTATGGATTAAAGTTAGTAAGCAAGAATTTCTTGGGAAATCAGTATGTATTTCTTGAAAACAGAGCTTAATGGGTAGAACATAGAATTCTACCCATTTTTTACTATTTGCGTTTCATATAATATATAATAAAATAAATTAAAAATTAATATCTAAATTAATTTTAATTATTATGTCTAATGAGAATAATTTACTTATCTTAGTTAACAAAAAAGATAAGGTTTTGGGCTATAAAGAAAAAAGAAAATGTCATCTAGGCAGTGGACTTACCCATCGCGCTTTTTCCATATTTATTTTTAACGATAAAAACGAGATTTTAATTCAAAAAAGAGCTAAAGGAAAAATGCTTTGGCCTGGTTTTTGGGCAAATGCCTGTTGTAGCCATCCAAGAAAGAGTGAAAGTTATAAAAAATCCGCCAAGAGGCGGCTTAAAGAAGAAATGGGAATTGATGCTAACTTAAGGCCAGTTTTCAAATTTTACTATCAGGCAAAATATAAAAACATTGGTTCAGAAAACGAACTCTGCTCCGTGCTTGTAGGAAAATGTGATGAGAATGAAATTAATTCTAATCCAGAAGAAGTAGAAGAATGGAAATGGGTAAGCATTAAAGAACTAAAAGAAGACATGAAAAATAATCCCGATATTTACGCGCCGTGGTTTAAGATTGAAATGAAAAGGATTGAAGAAATTATTGACATTCTAAACTAAAAATGATAGCATAACAATACAAAAAGGAGGAGAAACATGTTTAGACCTACTACTGGTATTGCAATTAGTTTTGAAAAAGTTCTTTATAAACAAAAAATGGAAGAATTGTTACGTAAAAAAGAAATTGTTTTAAAAACAAAAAGCGAAAATCCTAAACTTTTGAGAGAAATCACCGATCTATCTTCAAAAGTTCAAAAGATTGAGGAAGTAATGGGTATTGGCAAAAGTGAGCGTGAGGAAATTGAAGAAGAAATTTACGGGAAGATTAAGAAAGAGTTTACACATTCAGTTTGAAGAAAAATAGGCGCTAATAGATCGAGGGATCCGAAGCTCGGGGCGAGAGATTTATTTCGCCCTTTTTTAATTCTAATCCTGATTAATTTTGCGAGAACAAAAAACCTATGATTCTGTCATAGATTTTTTTTCACCTATTTTTTCTAATCAAATATTTTAATAACTTCTTTAAAATTCGGCGCTAAATTATGAGGAAAAATTCCTTCAGGGGGATCGATTCTTTTACCATTTTTAAAAGAAGCAATTATTTTGCCACCAAATTTTCCTCTTTTAATTTCGTAACAATTTATAATTCTATCAAGAGGCGTGTCGTTTTCTGTGTCTTCACCGTCAACTATAGCGATTTGATTAAGTTTAAATTCTTTTAAGTCAATTTCAATAATTTTTAAAATATCTATGCCATTGGTTTGTTCATCAAAACAGA